>NZ_AP025145.1:1200000-1500000 GCF_019977755.1 Vibrio penaeicida
GACCAGCCTTTCCATTTCCGCGTATCCTCAGACATCGGGACTGTTTGGGTGCATAGCCACCATTTAATGAGTGCCAGTAAAAGCTGCCGGGAAAATATGTTAAGAGACATAAATCAATGGCAAGCTGAATATGGGTACGCCATACAACCGAATGATCTATTAGTTGTTATTGCCGATCACTGGTTTACTCGGGGAAAATGGAGCCGTGAGATATTAAGTTGGTGGAATACTGAACTTCCGAAGAACGAAGGAGAGTACAAAGAGCAAGGCGTCTTGTTATGGAAATCTGAGAGTTCGATCTACAAAGAACTGGAACAGCGGTTTTCTATTCGCCCTTGTTACCTTAGCTTTGCGCATCCCCTAAGAAAACCCAACACCAAAGACGCTATTCTTAAATACATACACCTCTACTCCATACTTGAATGGCATCGCTAGGCTCAATTTATAAATACTTTGCCCAAACTACCTAAACAACCCCCACTATTTGTCATCAAGTTTTAACATTTCGCAGTCAAGCTGAAATAAAACTCTTAAGTTGGCTGTGAAAAAACTAAAACGTTACCAATATGAACGCTACGCCGTTCTTTGCGAACTCGCCTACCCACGTACTTTTAAGCAAACCCGATACGGATTCGATCCTAACGGACAACGTGTCATTAACAACCGATTTGGAAAGGTGCTGATGCGCATTCTTTGGAGTCGTAACAGCGATGAAGTGATCATCGTTATAAAAGGGTCACACAACATTTGGGATTGGCTTCTAAACAGCGCAATGTGGCAAAAGTCCTGTAAATGCTGGGGGCTTCACTACTCTATTCACGCTGGGTTTCACTTCCTACTTACTCAAGAAAGTACGCCAGCGCATAAAAAAGATACGCTAGGTCGCTCAGTAATGGAGCGCGTCGAAGATATAGTGAAACCTTTAGTCGACGAGCAAGGAAAGAGAATAAGTATTACTGGTCACTCTTCGGGTGGAGCGATTGGTAACGTCTTGGCTGACTATTTAGAGACCCGTTATCCGAATTGCATTAAACGCGTAGTCACTTTTGGTCAACCAGCAGCTGGAAACTATCAGTTTAAAGCGCATTACAAACTGGCTAGAAGAACATACAGGGTATGCTGCGACCTCGATATTGTAACATTTATGCCACCCCTCCCTTTCGTGTATTGGCACGTCGGAAAGCTTTTGTGGCTATACAATGGGAAAATTTACGAAAACACTCCTACTGGGATCCGACTTTTACGTTCAATTCTAAGCTGGTTGATCCGCCCTTTCTCATACCATTTGATGAGGAAATATATTAGAAATAAAGACTTTTTTGATGAACGATAAATAATTCAAATAGTATTTTGATCAAATATAGATCTTAAGATCCCTATCAACGCTTTTTTTGATCTAAATACAAAATGTGTTTATTTAATTAATGAAGTTAGTGTTTGTTACAATTTTAATGAGAGCAGCTTCTAATTATATGTGAGCTTCGTTTGATATTTGAGCAACGGACTCATTTATAAATATTGTGACGAGTTCTATATTTTGTAAAAATAACTTCTTCTATGCACTTATTATTTATATTTATAGCAGCCATAAGAAATCATTATATTAACTATATATATCAACAAGTTAACAAATTAACTTTCAAATAAATCATTACAAGTCAATTAGGATTAGCATACCAAATAAATAGTCTTGACAATATTGATATTCTGCCCAAAATAGAGTGATGTTTTTAAGTATTTCGCTATTTTAATATATCGATCTTAGTATTGCCTTGAGCTTGTATGAAAGTATGATCTTATCTAATTCAGAAAATTTTACGCTGTGCCTTAAGCAAGACAAATCTGGTGAGCATTACGCAGAATACGATAACTTCGTATTGAGGAGTGTATTTCAGCCAATTTTCAATGCTGGCAAAGAAGTTATGGGGGTGGAAGCTCTTGTTAGAATTTCTGATCAGGAAGGTGAAACCATTCGACCGGACTTATTTTTTCATACCAACACATTTTGTATCGAAACTCGCATTGATGTAGAAGCACTAAGCAGAGCAATACACATACTCAATTTTGCTCAATCCAAACACCGAAATAAACAACTCTTCTTAAATGCCCTGCCCGACCCAGAACATAACCTGTTTCATGATTTGAGCCGCTCTGTATTAGTTAACAGACTCGACGAACTTAAAATCCGGACCAGGCAAATTGTTATTGAATTTGTCGAACTGCAAGTTAAAGACAATCAGATGTTATCTCGAGTGACTTCACTACTGACTCAAAATGGGTTTGGTATTGCGGTAGACGACTACGGTCAGCAAGCGTCTACAAAAGATAGAGTGAAGCTCATCAATCCCTCAATAGTAAAAATCGATAAGAGTCTAATGAATGACTTTATGGGTGGCATCGCATCCCCGCTCCTTTCTGCGCTTAGAGTTGCCACAGAAGTCGGTGCAAAAACCGTTATTGAAGGTATCGAATCGAAGGAACAATTCGAAAACATGGTCTCGTTGAACATTGACATGTTCCAAGGCTATCATTTGGCTCATCCAGAACCTTTGCATTCCGTTAACTGAGTTAAAGCAAAATCCCCTCAAGAAGCAGTTTTGTGCCGAATACCAATAGGCAGACATAGCATACTTGATATATAAACTTTTCTGATACTCTGTGGAGCAACCAAACACCCATATAGACACCAATAGGGGCTAACGGCACTAAAACAAATGCCGTCATTAGATTTTCCTTTGAGAAACTTCCTAACATCCCATAAGGCACGAGCTTTATTCCGTTCAGAATCCCAAACAAAACTGCCATAGTACTTACAAGAACTACCTTATCTAGCTTTAAAGGCAGTAAGTAAATGGTTGCGGGTCCACCCCCCGAATGAATAGCCGTACTAGAGAACCCACACAAACAACTCCAGATTATCCGCCATTTTGGATGTTTAAAAAACGTATGGTCACTTATGCCAAACCAATACAAACAGCAAAATAAAACGGATATCCCTCCTATCAACACTTTAATCAAATCTATAGATAACATTTCTAAAAGCAGACCAGCCGCAGCGATACCAAGTATTGCCCAAGCGAGCATCGAGCGGATCACGGAGTAATTTGCAGTTTTGTAATGATGCTTTACAGCAAAGATATCCATTACGATCAGAATGGGTAGCAATATTGAGGCAGCTTGAAGAGGGGAAATAGTCAGCGACATCATAGGAACTGAAATGCTCCCAATGGCACCACCAAACCCACCTTTCCCTATTCCATAAATTAAAATTGCAGGGATGGCAACTAAGTAAAAAAATGGGTCAACGATCATTTATCTCTTGCTGCCCAGTGAAACCCGCGCCTCATTAATTCGTCGATTTGAGAGTATTCTAGCTCTCTAATTGTGTGACCCACAGAGCAATAAAACACCTTGCCTTGGTCCCAACGTCTACGCCAAGCGATGGGCATTTTAGTGCCTTCTATCCAATGAAGGTGCTCGCCACTAAATTCAGTCGAAGCCAATACATCATTACTTGGATCTACCAACATGTAGTATTGCTCGCCATACATAGTGAAATCAGAGAGATTGTCTGTAATTCCATCTTCAGAGTCGTGAAATCGGATCGGATAGTGAATGAAATCATCAGAAGGAATTGGATTGTCCGGCCAACCGGGTGGATGAGCGACAAACTGCCCACCAATTAGGAAATGATAGGTTGGGTGATCTCTAAAAGCGTCTCCCATGTGTCCATGCCATCCTGCGATTCCACATCCTCCTGCAATCGCAGCTAATAAACCTTGCTCTTCCTCTCTCGAAATATTTCCGAATTCTTCTTGGTGGCTGCTTCTAGCGCTCGACCAGATAGGAATGATTAAGTCGATATCCGAGGTCAAATCACGATCCAGTAATGGAGAAAATGAATCATACACAACCACCTCAAACCCTTCATCTTTCAAAAGATTCGTTGCCCAAGTACAAAATGCTTCAGGAGTATGCCCCTCCCATCCACCTACAAACAATGCTGCTTTCTTCATTAATTTGTCTCCTTTTTGTTTCGTTGTTTGCGATAATTTGCCATTCTTGCCATGTCTTGCTCACCATAGCCAGCTTGGCTTGCCAAACATAATTGTTGATGGTTGATCGACATTTGAGGAACATCCACATCAGCTTTATTGGCCAGTTCAATCGCTAGCCTCATGTCTTTCTTCGCAAGATCGAGAGCAAACGTCACTTCATCCTCCACTCCTAAATAAAGAGGTGTACGAAAGCGCATCATAGGTGAGCCTGCTGCACTGAGATTAAGAAGTTCAAGCAACGCTTCATATTTAATGTTTAGCGGTTCAGCGAGTGATAGAATTTCCGCAATGATTTGGTTTTGGCTGTGAATAACACTGTTGATCAGCAATTTAGCAACGTGCCCAAGTGTAGGAGCTCCCATAAGAAAAGTTTGCTTCCCCATCAGACCAAAACACGCTTGCAACGTGCTGTTTCTTAATTCGTTAGTACCTAGCATAAAAACCAATTCGCCTTTTTCAGCAGCGTCTAAACTGCCTGACACTGGCGCATCAATGTATTGCACTCCATTTTCTGAGGCTGAAAGGTGCAATCGTTTTGATGTGGGTTCGCCGATAGTACTCATTTCAATCCAATAACGAGATCGCATGGAGCCAGAAAGGACGCTGTTTTTGTTTGTTAAATAAACACTTTCTACAGCTTTATCATCCGAAAGTATGGAGAAAACCATGTCACAGTGGCTAGCGATTTCCACCGGACTCTTAGCTATTTGGACAGAACCAAAGCGCGCTCGTAAATCCAAACTGGTTTGAACAGTTCGGTTATAAACCATCAACGAAATACCATTGGCAGCAAGATTTGAAGCCATAAGCCGCCCCATTTTTCCTAACCCAATAAATCCAATCTTCATGTAAGCATTCCTTTAATTTGGCACAATAAGTCATACACACCGTTTTCAAATCTTGATTCGCTATTTTTAAGACATAACTAGCCTAGAGCGCTAGCGAGCGCTCCAAAGATATGAGTAAAGTTATTGACCAGTAATCGCAGTGACTAGCGCACCTTCCGAGACTTCTTCTGAGGTGAATGTTTTGACCAGTTTTCCTTCATACATTGCGAGTATTTGGTCGCTTACACCGAGCACTTCAGGCATTTCAGATGAGATCACAAGTACGGCCAAGCCTGAGCGTGCTAACTCTCGAATAAGGGTATGAATTTCCGATTTTGAACCCACATCAATACCGCGTGTAGGCTCATCTAATATGAGTACCTTCGGCTGAATAGACAGCCATTTCCCTATAACGACTTTTTGTTGATTACCGCCACTCAGGTTGCCTACGGGATAAGAACCATCAGGTGATTTTATTGATAACTGCTGTGCGTAATCATCGTATATTTTTCCTTCCTTCCCCTGAAGTAACCATCCAAGCACAGAAAGCCTATCGACTTGAGCGATCGTCATGTTATCGCGACAACTCATTTCAAGAACAAGGCCTTGTTCTTTCCTATTTTCAGGAACCAGAGCGATCCCCGTATCAACGGCTACTTTACTGTCAGAAATAATGATTCGCTCGCCATTAAAGGTAATGTAGCCACTCTCTGGATTTCTTAATCCAAACAATGTCTCTGCGATTTCAGTTCGTCCCGCTCCAACTAACCCGTACATACCCACTACCGTTCCCTTTTTTAAGTCGAAACTGATGTCTTCGTAGTAAGGTTTCAGAGTTAACTTATTCACTTCAAGAACGGTCTCTCCGCCTAATTGAGGGTCAATACAGCCACTCTTATCAAGCTCCCGACCAATCATTAGCGCGGTTACGTCTTGCTCGTTTGTTTTGGCTGTTTCTAGCGTTCCGCGGTATTCGCCATCCCGAAGTACGGTGAGCCTATCGGACAGGGTAAAAATCTCATCCATCCGATGCGATATGTAAGCAATCCCTACTCCTGATTTTTTAAGTTCGTTGATCATGTCGAACAACACGACTTTTTCGTAGTCCGTTAACGACGCTGTAGGTTCATCAAAAATGACTATTTTTGGGGTGAACACCAACGCTCTAGCAATCTCAACCATGTACTTCTTTGCAATGGTCAGATCTGCTACTTTGTCGTTAGCTTTAAAATCACAATTTAGTCGAGACAATATTTCTGAACTTCTTCGATTCAGCGTTTTGCTGTCGACAAATCCAAGCCCGAAGCGCGGTAACATGCCTAAGAAAATGTTTTCTGCGACAGTAAGATCTTCGACAAGCGAAAGCTCTTGGTGAATCATTAAAATACCCTGATTTCTCGCATCCATAGGAGTTTTGAGGAGTACAGGGGTTCCATCTATCCGTACTTCTCCGTATTCTGCCTGATAGATCCCAGAAAGGACTTTCATCAACGTCGATTTACCCGCACCATTTTCCCCAAGTAACGCATGTACTTCACCTGAGCGAATATCAAAGCTCACATCATTCAATGCCACGACACCCGGAAACTCTTTACGTACACCCTTTAGCTCTAACGTTGGTGTATTAGGTTGTTTTTTTTCGGATGCTATTACGACTGATGTTGTTACGTCTTCTTCTATTAACGTACTCATGCCGTTACCCCTTTACTGCCAGATTGATTCACCTTCTTGTCAATAAACAAAACTAAAATCAAAATTGAGCCCATAATAACTAACACATAAAATGCAGGTACTTGGAGCAAGTTCAATCCATTACGTAATATGCCAATAGCGAGTACACCGCCTAGTGTCCCAATAATACTCCCTGCACCGCCTGTTAACCTTGTGCCTCCTAAAACAACAGCGGTGATTGTCCACAATTCAAAATCTCGCCCGAGATTTGGGGTTGCAGCCCCCATTTGAGTTGATAAAGTCACACCTGCAAATGCAGCAAAGAAGCCAACCAACACAAAGTTAATTACCATGTGAGGACCGACTCGAATCCCCGAATCAATCGAAGACTTTCTATTCCCTCCAACGGCGTATACATTGCGTCCATGAACGGTATATTTAAGTACGATATGCATAAGTAGAGTGGCGACTAAAAACAGCAGAGCCAACGTGGGGAAACCGAAAACATCGCTACTGCCAAAATCTGAATACGCAAAGTCGAGTGCATAAAAAGACTGCTCTTGCGTGTATACAAAAACAAGCCCGCGTACACCAATCATTGCCCCTAAAGTCACAATGAATGCGTCAACACCGGTTTTCCACACCAAAACACCATTTAAAAACCCTAACAAGGCGCCGGCACCTAGAGCAGCAATTACAGCAAGTGGAATTCCAATGCTTCCTTGTAAATCGACGGCTAAACTCGCCGAAAGTGCTACTACGGCACCAACAGAAAGGTCGATATTTCCGTTGATCATTACGTAAGTCATGCCTAACGCAATGAAACCGATCGTCGACGTTTGGATCAGAATGTTTTGAAAGTTAGTCACATCAAAGAAGTGCTCGGACGCAAAGCTGAATACGAAAATTGAAACAAGTACAAAAATCCAAATCGGCTGCGCGGTTAAGAATGTTTTTAGCTGATTCATGCTTCCCTCTTTTTACTCAGTATTTGGTAAACAAGCTTCCGCGCTTAGAGCCCACGTCGAGCCAAACCGCTAAAATGATCACAGCCCAAGTCACGAGCCACTGAGCGTAATATGGGTAACCCATAAGCAGTAAACCATTTTGGATAAAGCCCAGCATCAATACCCCAATAACCGTTTTCACTATACTTCCAGAACCACCAAGCAAGCTTGTACCACCTAAAATGATGCCCGCTAAAACAAGTAACTCATACCCTTGACCAACGTTGTTTTGTGAGCCCATCACTCTTGACCCTAAGATGAGCGCAGCAACGCCAGTAGAAAGCGCTGAAAGAATGTAAGTAGTAAAAACTAATTTGCTTCGACGAATTCCCGAATAAGTTGTAGCGAGAGGATTTCCACCCAACGAAAAAACTTTTCTTCCGTAAGATGTTTTCTTTAACAAAAGCTCATACACAATAGCTAAAACCGCAAAGATGATAATTGGAACCGCAATTGGTCCTATGAACCCTCTGCCAAAAAATGCAAACCACGTGTCTTCTTGGTTAGCAATATCGACATTTTGACCGCCGGTATACACCAAAATAATGCCTTGAATTGCCGAAAGCATACCAAGTGTCACGATAAGAGAATTGAGCCTAAGATATCCAATGAGAAAACCATTAATTGCACCGATAAGGAGCGTAAAAACAAACATGAAGAGAATGGCTTGAGAAGGACCAACCTTGTCATGCAAATCGACGACGATAACCGTCGAAAAAGACAGAAGTGATCCCACTGAAAGGTCGAGGTTTCCACCAATGACAACAATTGTGACGCCCAGAGCAATCGTTCCTATGATGGACGCTTGGCGAATCACCGTCATAAAATTATCGGTACTTAAGAAACGTTCAGAAAATACAGAGAAAACCACGATAGACAAAAGGAAAGCCACACTGATTCCGTGCTTAGCCATCATCTTACTCAACGAATGCTGAGGTAAGGGTTCATCAACCGATGGTTGTTTTTTACTTTCGTCATTTTTCTTATAGGTTTGTGCTGGTGGAGAGTCCATTGTCATACCGCTACCTTAGAAATGAAATTGATACGGTCCGAATAGATACTTTAAGAACTAAAATACAAACTCATTAACCATTAAGCTATTAAAGTGCAGTCCTCAAGATTCGCTTAACACTATCTTGATTTCCCTGCATAAGTTTTCAAAACGAGACCGTGGTATATCTGTGGCTTATCGAAACGCATCACGTTTCACTATCAATAAGCCACATCCATTACCGTCTACCTTTATAGCTTCTATTTGTTATATAGCTTCTATTTGCACAATTAGAAAACTGGTTTGGTAAATTGAGACATGTTGTCTTGGGTGATTTTTGGTGTATCAAAGTAGTTCTGCTTAGGTACCTCTTCACCATTCGCTACCGAAATAGCCGTCGCTAGTGCGTTTTTTGCGTCATCGACAGGAGATTGATATACCGATCCCCAATATTCACCGCGTCCCATGGCCTCATAACCAACAGCAAAATTGGTGGCACCAATGAATGCAATCCCTTCGCGATTTGCGGCTTTAGCAGCATTTAGCGCACCGACTCCCATGTTATCGTCGCCAGAGTACACGCCGTCGATGTTGTCGTATTTGGTTAAGAAGTTTTCCATAACACGCTGAGATTTTTCTCTATTCCAATCACCAGGTTGAGTTTCCATAATCACGACTCCAGGGCACGCCTCAGCCAATCGATCCTCAAAACCTGATTGTCTCTCGATTGCAGTGGTATAACCGGGTTGCCCTGAAATCTGCACGATTTTGCCTTTACCATCTAATGCATCACACATCATTTCCGCAGAATAAGCACCTTGAACAATATTGTTTGGACCAGAAAATGAAGCAATAAATTGCTGACCTTCTTCAGCGACATTTGAGTTAGTCACAACAACGGGAATACCGGCTTTTTTTGCTTTTCGGATGACAGGAACAACGGCTTTACCATTGGTCGGCCATATGATGATCACGTCCACTTTTTGCTGTATGAGATCCTGCATTTGGGCGATTTGACGAGCGACATCACCACCCGCATCCAGTACGACCGTCTTTACATTGCTCGTATTCGCCGCGGCTTCTTTAAACGCTTTTTCATAAGTGGTTTGGTAAGAATCGACCCCAACATTATTTTGGGTAATACCAATAACAAGATCTTTTGCAGTAACACCAAAAGCTGCTGATGCAGCCATTGAGGCTAATAGCGTTATTTTTACCGTTTTCATTGTTAACTACTCCTTGTTCACGTTATTGAGTGCCCTCTACCGCATACATCCCAATAATTCGGTCCTCAGGCACTTTCTTTATCTCTTCGTTTTATTGCATCACCATACCGCCATCAATCATGATCAGCTGTCCGGTCATGTAATCTGAATCCGGACTTGCTAAAAATGCAGCAGTACCCAGCACATCTTCTGGGTATGAATATCTGCCCAGTAAGATCATGTCTTCAGCAAGCTTATCCATTGATTCACCGGGTTTTTCGAATTTACCTATCGCCACCAAATCCTTGTCTAGTTGCTCCCATAATTCGGTTCTCACTACACCGGGACCATAGCCATTTACGGTAATGTTGTGCTGAACGAGTGCTTTAGCGCCACCATTAATCATGGCAAGAACTGCGTGTTTACTGCACGAATATGGAACAACATCATCAAAAGCCATACGAGACACAATTGAGCCGACATTTATAATTTTGTAGGGTTCTTTCTGTGGCCCTTGCTTAATCATCTGGCGAGCAGCTTCCTGCATTCCCATCAGACAGCCAAGCCCGTTAACGGTCATAATCTGATGCCAGTTTTCTTCAGTGATATCCATGAACATAAGCGGCTTGTTGATTCCTGCATTGTTAAGCATCACGTTAATTGAGCCAAATGCCGCAACCGTTGCTTCTACACCGGCAGCGATGTCTTCTCTTTTTGTGACATCCATCTTTACCGCAATCGCCTCACCACCAGCAGCCTCAATTCTCGACACTACTTCTTTACATCCTTCAATGTTTAGGTCAGCAACACAGACTTTGGCACCTTGTGCTGCATAATTTTCAGCAATAGCAGCGCCCATGCCTCTGGCAGCACCTGTGATCAGAACATGCTTTCCTTTGAGTCTGTTTATATCCACAATTCATCTCCTTTCTGTGTCAACTCAACTTTAATCTTAGTCATACCAAAAGCTCTGGTTTCATACTTCACACAAACCTTTAAATTTATTTTTTAAACCAACATTGCAAACGTTTGCATTGTTTTTGAAAATTTTTTTGCTTAGAAAGTTACAAATAGAATAGCTATTTACATATTTTTTACATCCCCTTTTTTGACTCAATTGTAAGAATGTTATTTCCTCTTTTGTTTTTTACTTTGATTTAATCTATATTCATCAATTAGTTAACCCACTTATTATTTGTTGTTATTAATGATTAAAAAATACTCAAAATGGCTAATTGATCACATTGTATCGTTCATCATGACCTAATCATGTTATCAGTATGTGACTTTTTATTTGCAAACGTTTGCAAATAGGGACAAGATATTTCAAAGTAGAGCAATAAAAATCATGAGGGATATTATGGATCAGGATCATTTAGAGTTTGGAGAGAAAGCTCGTCAACGATTGCTTACTGGCGCTAACTTATTAGCGGATGCAGTCAAGGTAACTTTGGGGCCTCGCGGACGAAATGTCGTTATGAGAAACTTCGATCAGCCACCAATCATCACCAAAGATGGCGTATCAGTCGCTGAAAAAGTGGCCATTAAGGGTCAAATGGAAGAAATGGGCGCATCCTTAATGCGCGCTGTTGCCTCAAAAGCCAACGATGAGGCAGGTGATGGAACCACAACATCGACGGTTTTAGCGCAGGCTATTTTGAATCGAGGTTTCAAGGCCCAGGCCGCTAACTTCAATATCATTGATATAAAATACGGAATTGAAAAAGCCACGTCCGCTGCTGTTGATGCGTTAAAAGCCTTATCCATACCTTGCAACAACGAAAGCGACATTCAGAATGTTGCCACCATTTCCGCTAATAATGATTCTACCATTGGCAAAATTGTTGCCGATGCAATACGTTCTGTTGGTCAGCATGGCGTTGTAACCATAGAAGAAGGTCGTGGTTTCAATACTGAATTATCCGTTGTTAAAGGAATGCAATTTGGACGAGGCTACGTTTCTCCCCATTTCGTTAACGTTCAAGGAAAAATGCAAGTTCTTCATAAAACGCCATTAATCATGTTAGTCGATGGCAAGTTACTCGACTATGACCAAGTAGTCCCCGCTATGGAGATATGCGCCAAAAAGAATCGACCATTGTTTATCATTGCCGAAGAGATAGAAGGCGAAGCACTTTCAACACTTGTCGTCAATCATATGCAAAAAACACTCTCAGCGGTTGCCACTCGTTCGCCCGGTTTTGGACCGAGGCGTTCTGCTATCCTTCAAGATATCGCTGCACTAACGGGGGCAACGGTCCTATCTGCGGAAACGGGATTAACACCGGAAGCAATTACAGAGTCCCATTTTGGATCGTGTGAACGCCTAGAACTGACTAAAGACCAATTCACCATTATTAAGGGGAATGGTACAGAAAGCGCTATAAATGAACGCATAGGAAAAATTAATGCGGAGATCGTCGACTCTGAGTCGGATTATGATCAGCAAAAAATGTCGGAAAGACGCGCCCGACTTTCCGGTGGTATTGCGGTGATTGAAGTCGGTGCTGCAACGGAAACAGAAGTAAAAGAGAAGAAAGCCAGAGTAGAAGATGCGCTTCATGCTACAAGGGCGGCAATAGAAGAAGGTGTAGTGCCAGGCGGTGGTATAGCGTTGCTTAGAGTCGTAGAAAATTTAAAGCTTCCAACACCTCGTTCACCCGATGAACAAGCAGGAATGAACATTGCGCTTGACGCAATGAAGGTTCCTTTTCAACAGATTATTACTAATGCAGGTCTAGACGCTGGTGTGCATCTCGAAAAAGTAAGCAAAAAAGAAACGAATTTCGGATTGAACGCGGCAAGTAACGAATTTGGCGATATGGTTGAAATGGGCGTCATTGATCCAACTAAAGTGACTCGTATGTCCTTACAAACCGCGAGTTCCATTGCTGCATTGATGTTAACCACGGAAGCCCTAATCGGTGATACCGATCCGGACTATGTACCTTCACATCACCATGAGCATTAGTGATAATAAAGAAATAGCCCAATCGGTATTGAATGGGCTACTCGTTTTGAGGGCAAACATTCTAATGAAAATGTCTTAAACCTTAACCTCATCTTGCCATGGGTGTTGAATCAACACCTCAGAAATTCTGTTTAAGAAAGCCCCGGAGTAACCACCATCAACAGCGCGGTGATCAAATGATTGAGTTAACATTCCTTGGCTCGAAATACCGACCGATTCTTGTCCATTGTATTCAAATACAGCAGGTTTCCTCGTAATAGTATCGACAGATAAAATAGCTACTTGAGGAACATTGATGATTGGTGTGGTGAAAGCCGTGCCATAAACACCATTATTTGAAAGTGTATAGGTGCCTCCCTGAAGCTCATCAGCACTCAACTCGTTGTCCCTCGCTTTTCTCGCTAAATAAGCTATCTTCTTTGCCAACCCTGATACATTGTAATCGGCTGCATTTTTAATCACGGGCACAACAAGCCCTTTATGATTTAAGTTAACAGCAATACCCAGGTGGATATCTCTCGACGTAATAAGCGTTTGATCCTCTACACGACCATTAAGGTCAGTAAATTCGGTCAACGCTATACAAACAGCACGGGCAATAAAAGCAAGTGGTGTAAGACTGCATCCATATTTTGTCTTAAATGCTTCTTTATGTTGAAGCCTAGTCCGCTCTACAGCGTCAAAACAAACATCAATGCCTTGTGCAACATGAACGGCTTCATCAACCGACTTCGACATTTGATGGGCAATCATTTTTCGCATGTGGTTGAAAGGTTTAACCGTCTCAAATTCTGAATACGAATTCGGTACCGAAAGTTCAGCCTGTGTTTCAATAGCGGGATGAAAGTCGTTGTTAATAGTAGGCTCGGTTTCAGCGGTCGTACTATCTAAGTGGTCTAAGACATCTTGCTTTGTTATTCGGCTGTGTTTACCTGTCCCCGCAATATCAGAAGCATGAAGATTGTGTTCTCCGAGTAATCGCCGCACAGCGGGTGATAGTGCATCCGATACCTGCTTTTGCTCCAATGACATCCATTGAAGTACGTCTTTTTTTGTTATCCGATTATCTAAACCCGAACCTACAATATCATTCAAATCAACGTTGTTATGCTTACACAAGTATTTTACGGCAGGCGATTTTAAGCCTTTATAGGTACCTTCAGTCGGCTCAGTTTCGCTAGTTTCTTCGACGGTACATAAAGAATGAGCCTCCTCACCTTCGACCTGCAAAGTCGCAACAGGTAAACCAACATCGATAACCTCACCCACTTGAGCATGCTTTTCAACAAGAGTGCCATTTTCGACCGACGGCACTTCCATTGTTACTTTATCGGTTGAAATTTCAAAAAGTGTTTCACCTTTTTTTACTTCGTCACCAACTTCTTTGCACCAAAGAATGATTTCCCCTTCTGTCACGGTTTCCCCGAGTTGGGGCATTACAATATCCATATTATTGCCTCATAAATTTGGGGAGCCTGGCCAATCAAGAGCGATGTACTGGGTTTCTAAAAACTCTCCCATCCCCATCTCACCACCTTCCCGACCAATGCCACTTTGCTTCATCCCGCCAAACGGGGCAGCAGGGTCCGATATCACGCCTTTATTGATTCCTACTACGCCAGCTTCGATTTGCTTCGCTACATTGACTGCGCGAGGAATATTTTCAGACATGACATAGGCTGCTAATCCAAATGGTGTGTCATTCGCTAAATTGACGGCTTCTTCTTCCGAATCGAAGGGAATAACAACGGCAACAGGTCCAAAGATTTCTTCTTGCAATATTTCACAGTTACTCGGAAGATCGCAAAGTACGGTTGGCCGGCAAAAGAACCCTTTGCCTCTCCATGTGTTTCCGCCGGTAACCAGTGTTGCTCCTTTTTCCACGGCATCTTGAACTAAGTGTTCCACTTTATATTGCGTTTGCTTATTCACCATAGGACCAACATCAACATCTGCATCCGTTCCAGAGCCAATAATAAGTTGTTCCATTTTAGTAGCTAAGAGTTCGTAGAATGATTTGTACAGGTTTCGAGCGACGTAAATTCGATTTGCTGCGATACATGATTCACCTGCATTTCGTATTTTCGCTACAAGCGTTTGTTCTACGGCTTTCACCAGATTTGCATCATCAAGTACAATGACAGGCGCGTTACCTCCAAGCTCCATTGACGTATTCACAACACGATCCGCTGCATTGTGAAGCAATGTTCTCCCTACCTCAGTTGAGCCTGTGAAAGAAAGCTTAGCGATTCGCTCGTCGGCAAACATAACTTGAGATACTTTTCTAGCGCTGATAGAGGGTAGAACAGAAACAACACCATCAGGTACGCCAACTCGCTTTAGTAGATCGGCGATATACAAAGCAGTTAATGGTGTTTCTGTTGCAGGCTTGAGGATAACGCTACACCCTGCTGCCAATGCTGGGGCAATCTTTCTTGTCGCCATCGCAGCGGGAAAATTCCAGGGTGTCACAAGATAGGCTATCCCTACTGCATGCTGACACACCATGATTGCTTTATCACCATTGGGGGCGGGTGACATTGTTTGATTCAGTTGAATCGCTTGTTCTGAAAACCAGCGAAAGAATTCAGACGCATAGTTCACTTCTCCTTTGGATTCGGCAAGTGTTTTCCCCTCTTCCAAAGTGATGATCTTGGCGATGAGTTCTTTTTCATCTTGCATCAGTTGGTACGCTTTTCTCAGAATCTCTCCTCGCTCTCTGGGCGCGGTCTTCTTCCATATTTTCAGCCCCTTTTCAGCGCTGTCTATGGCTGCTTCTACATGCTTTTCGTTCGCAGAAGCGACATACGTAAGAAGCTCTTCGTTTGCGGGGTTATAAACAGGGATATCGCGACTTTGGCTGTTGAACCACTTTCCACCAATAAATACACCGGTTGGCACCTTAATTCCGTCGACAATCATATTGACACCACCTTTCTTATTTCATCAATGATCCGATCAACGGAAGGGATGACATGGTCTTCTAAATTATCAGCGGCAGGCAAAGGGATATGGGGCGTTGTGATACGAGTTATCGGTGAATCCAGTTCAAAAAAACATTCATTTCCAACAATAGAGGCAATTTCCGCCCCCCAACCACATAACTGAGGATTTTCCTCTACGGTGACTAACCTAGACGTCTTCTTTACATCATTAAGGATGGTATCCACATCAAGTGGGACGAGGCACCTTAAATCAATAACTGAGCAATCTATCCCCTCTTCTTTAAGTTTTTTTGCCGCTTTTTCGGCTCTTGGAACCATTGCAGCTAAGGCGACGATTGTAACGTCACTTCCATAGTGGATTTGGTTAGCTTTCCCCAGCTCAACAACATGCTCGCCATTTGGTATTTCGCCTTTCATCGCGTAAAGAGATTTGTGTTCAAACACAATGACCGGATCAGGATCTCGAACAGCTGCGGCGAGCAGCCCTTTAGCATCCGCTGGATTAGAAGGTGCAACAACCTTAATTCCCGGTATCATCATTGCCCAATTTTCTAAACTCTGTGAATGCTGCGCCCCAAAGCGAGATCCTGCACCGTTTGCGGTTCTAATCACAAGCGGAATCGTCATTTGTCCATCAGTCATGTACCGAGCTTTTGCAATTTCGTTAGCAACCATATCCCAACAAACGGCCAAAAAATCTGAGAACATTATTTCAGCTATGGGTTTAAGCCCTGTCATCGCCGCCCCCATCGCGGCACCTAATATGGCTTGTTCGGATATAGGGGTATCCCTAACTCTCTCCGGACCAAATTCTTCATACAGACCAACCGTTGCTTTAAATACGCCTCCTGCTGCCGCGACGTCTTCCCCTAGAAATACGACGTCATTGTCACGTCGTAACTCTTGGGCAATCCCTTCTGCAACGGCCTCTCGGTAGCTGATTAACTTCGCCATTCCCAACCTCCATTTGCCCACACGTCTTTAAAACACAACGCCTCCGATGGAGCTGGAGATGTTTTTGCCTTTTCCGTGGCTTCGTCAATTTCATTTTCGACTTCAGCTTCTAGCTGTTCTATTCGGTTTTTATCCACCCCTTGTTGAAGCAAACGATCTCGATAGATATCAATTGGGTCATACGCGAGCCATTTTTCTAGCTCTTCCTTAGGGCGGTATTTTCCGGGATCTGCACGTGAGTGCCCTTGGTGACGATAGGTTTTGGCTTCGATTAAACTAGGACCCCCGCCTTGCCTCGCTTTTTCAATCGCCGACTGAGCCACTTCAAACATTGCATCGGCATCATTTCCATCCACAATGATGGATTCTAAGCCATACGCTGAAGCGCGATCAGCCGCTGGATGCTCAACCGCTGTTACATTGCCGATTGGCGTGTATTCCATATAAAGGTTGTTTTCACACACAAAGACAACGGGCAAAGACCAAATAACAGCGAAGTTAAGTGCCTCGTGGAATGCACCAATATTGGTTGTGCCATCACCAAAGAAAACAACCGTGACTTCACCGCTTTCTTTGTATTGGCTTTTCCATGCACTTCCAGTGGCAATACACAATTGCGCTCCGATAATAGCGTATGAACCCATGGCACCATGCTCGACACTCGTTAAATGCATTGAGCCACCTTTACCACTAAGAATCCCGCCTTCGCGACCCATTAATTCAGCAAACAATGCCGACATATCAGCACCACGAACCAAGGTGTGCGTATGACCACGATAGGTGCAAAAGGTATAATCGCCCTTTTTCATCGCTACACCAAAGCCAGCAGCTACCGCCTCCTGACCCATAGCTAAGTGATTCGTTCCCTTCACTAAATTTTGTAAAAACAGATCAGAAGCGCGTTGTTCAAACCCGCGGGCTCTGAGCATGGTCTTGTACAGCGACCATTGAATTTCCTCTGTAATTTCTAGGGGCATTTGTTTCTTCCTTGAATCAGTATTTATTTGCAATAAATAGGTCTTGCGCTGGAAACAATGTAATCACTTCAGAACCAGTCGCTGTGACGACAACTTCTTCTTCGATTCGAGCTGCGCCGTTGCCATCTGCCGAAGGACAATACGTTTCAAGGGCAAACACCATACCTTCTTGAAGTTCAAATGGATGTTCCATAGAGACTAAGCGGCTAATAATAGGACGTTCGTGCAATGCTAGTCCTATTCCATGACCAAACTGCAAACCAAAGGCTTCCATTTCACTCGCAAAACCGAACTCTTCCGCTTTTGGCCAAACCGCGGCAATTTTATCTGTCGTCATTCCTGGGCGAATAAGATCAATCGCTGCATCTATCCACTCTCTCGCCTTTTTATATGCATCCATTTGAGCTTGACTTGCGCTGCCCACATTGAGTGTGCGGTAGTAGCAGGTTCGATAGCCCATAAATGAATGAATTATATCGAAGAAGGCTTGATCACCAGGGCGGTACATTCGGTCAGTAAAGTTGTGAGGATGCGGATTGCCTCGCTCACCGGAAATCGCGTTGATGGCTTCGACATCATCAGACCCGTTGTCGTATAAGAATTTATTAACAAGTCCAACGCTTTCATTTTCGCGTTTTCCCGGCTTAAGCTCACACGCCAATTCGTGATAAGCGCCGTCAACCATCGCCGCCGCCATATTCAAAAGAACGACTTCATCCATCGATTTTATTTGTCTCGCTTCCAACATGAGTTGTTGGCAATCGCGGATTTCTAACCCTTCTGCTTTTAATGCTTCAAGCATTGGGAGTTCTGCAACGTCAACACCAACAGGCATATCTGCAACGCCTTCTGCCACCAGCAAATCTTTAATTTCTCGGGCAGCTTTTTTAAAGAGCCCAGCCTCCTCACCCATCGAACCTCGTAATCCAAGCATCCCAGATTTAAAGTGCTCTGCATCGATTAACGGTTGATATAACTGGTGGTGCTTGGCAGCAGAGCCGAAATCCCATAAATAGGGGTCTGAGTTTCCCGTGAAAAGAGAGTATCGGGCAATTTTGTCTCTTGCCCATTCTCCTATTACCGTACTCGTGAGGTATCGAATATTGTTGTTATCAAAGCAAAGAACCGCGCCAAATTCCGACTTTTCAAGAACTGTCTGTACACGTCCGACCCGATACCGGTGCAAACGATTGAAGTCTACTCTTTGCTCAAAATCCACGCTCATCTTCCCTGGCGCTGGAATCTTCTTAGACCAGTCCCAACCTGGCTCTATATCACTTTCTCGAACTATCCTTGGTTCTGTGGGTTTGACAATCTCCATAGACATTCCTTTGTTATCAATGCAAACGTTTGCAAACAAATTCCAAATAATAAGCCGTATCCGTACTATCCTATGTCTTAGAACACAGGCTATATTTAGATAGGCTTCAGCTTGCAAACGATTGCAGCACATAGTAGATTAATTGTCAATCATGTAATTAACATTATGTTTACATCATTTTCTCTATTCGCCAAAGTGCGAATAATAAAGTAAGGGATAAAGATTGAGCTCCTCACGAAGTACAAATAAGAAACGAGTAACCGTTAAAGACGTTGCTAATGCCTTGAATATTAACGCATCTACAGTTTCTCGTGCTTTAAGCCCCGATAAACAGCACTTAGTATCAGATCGAGTTGTAGAGCAGGTAATTAAGAAAAGTCGAGAAATGGGTTACAGCGTCAACCCCCTTGCTTCAGCACTTAAAAAAGGTTCAACGAAAACAATTGGTGTCATGATCCCCGACATCTTGAATCCGATGTTTCCCCCACTCATCAATCAGATTCAACAACG
Source organism: Vibrio penaeicida (assembly GCF_019977755.1). Classification (NCBI taxonomy): domain Bacteria; kingdom Pseudomonadati; phylum Pseudomonadota; class Gammaproteobacteria; order Vibrionales; family Vibrionaceae; genus Vibrio; species Vibrio penaeicida. The sequence continues at coordinate 1,219,438 of NZ_AP025145.1, forward strand.
CGCTCATAAATTGGGGTATACACTGACGTTTGCATACACAGAAAATAACTCCTTAATTGCAATGGAAGAGTTAAAGCGACTTGTTTCCCGAAATGTTGATGGAATCATAATGGCATCTGCTTTTCGTGAAGACCCTACCGTTGAGTATTGTCAGCAAATGCATATTCCACTTGTGCTGCTTACACGATCAGTTGACTCACTCGTCACCGACCAAATACTTGTTGATGACAATGAAGGAATTCACCAACTCACTTCGCATCTATATAAATTGGGTCACCGAAAAATTGCTCATATTGCAGGACCAAGTGAGATTTCTTCTGGCTTTAACCGAAGATTGGCATTTAAAGCCGCTGCCGAGATGTACGATCTTCAACCCACATTAGTACAAGCTTCAGCGTTCTCTGAAGAAGCTGGTCACAATGCTTCTATAGAGCTGTTTGAGAAACACCCAGAAACAACCGCTGTAATAGCAAGCAATGACTTGTTGGCATTGGGTTGCATTGGTGAACGAGAAAGCCAGGGTGTCCACTGTCCAGATGACATTTCTATTACTGGAATCAATGACATGCCATTCTTAGACTGGTTTAGAATCCCGTTAACCACGTTGTCTATTCCTAATGTAGAGATGGCAAATGAAGCTATCAATATGTTAGTAAATCAAATTAAAGCAGGAACAGAAGAAGTATCTCCTCGTAAGGTTTTGTTACAGCCAAAACTTGTCGTTCGTCAATCAACAAGAAAGCTCGATAGCTAGAGCTTTCTGACTTGATTTTCTACTAAGGGTTAATCCCTTACAACTTTGTTAACGCGGTATTCGGCTTTAAGCAATACGATCTGCCTTTACTCTTCATTTTTTGGCTTTACAATGAGCCCAAACTCTTTATTTCCCTAGGTTCTCTCTATGTCAATTCAATGGTTTCCGGGTCACATGCACAAAGCCCGAAAAGAGATCGAAGAAGTCATTCCTCAAGTCGACGTTATCATCGAAGTATTGGATGCAAGAATTCCTTTCAGTTCTGAAAACCCAATGATCTCTTCACTTCGAAAAGACAAGCCCTGCGTAAAAGTCCTTAACAAGCGTGACCTCTCCGACCCTGCTATGACTGATCACTGGATAGAGCACTTCGAAAAAGAGAAAGGCGTAAAAGCCATGGCAATCACTACGTCTAACCCGCAAGAAGTCCATAAGATAATGGAATTGTGTCGTAAGTTAGCGCCTCACCGTGAGCAGATGGGTAAAAACATTCGCACGATGATTATGGGCATACCAAACGTCGGTAAATCGACAATCATTAACACTTTAGCGGGTCGAACCATAGCCGTAACTGGTAATCAGCCAGCGGTGACGCGTCGGCAACAACGTATAAATTTGCAAAATGGCATTGTGTTGTCGGATACACCCGGAATCCTTTGGCCAAAAGTAGAGAACCCTCATAGCGGGTTTAGGCTCGCTGCTACAGGAGCGGTAAAAGATACCGCGATGGAATATGACGAAGTTGCGTTTTACACCGTAGAGTACTTAGCCGAGCAGTACCCTAACCTTCTAAAAGAACGATATCAATTAGATGAACTGCCAACTTCAGACATTGAATTAATGGAAGAGATTGGTCGCAAGCGTGGTGCACTTCGCTCAGGTGGTCGAGTCGATCTACATAAGGCATCAGAAATCCTTCTCCATGAGCTACGAGGCGGTACCATTGGTCAGATCACTCTGGAACGTCCGGAAATGATTACGCAAGAGCTCATCGAAGTAGAAAAAGAAGCGGAACGAAAGGCAGAGCAAAAGCTTAAGAAAAAAGAAGAACGTCGCAAACGTTACCTGAAAAACAAGCGATAGTCCCACCATCTCATCCATCACCTCATTTTAAGCAGATCATTCGGTCTTCTCATAGTGAGGTGAATATTCCTCCAAAAGTTTACTCATGCTAGATGAGTAATTCTCGTTTAGACTGGCAGTTTCTGGATTTGATTGCCATGCTTATATCGATAGTTAGCCTTCAAATCGATGATTTACCACAACTTATACTGTTGGAAGTCCTTCTATTTGTGAAGATTATATTCTTTAATCTCCTACAGTTGGTCAATGTAATGGTTTTCATTTTTGGGACCTCACTATGAACTATTGGTAAAACTATCCAATAGACAATGTGATAGCTTGCTATTAATTTGATATAGTACTTAAGGTTACGCATAGTGAATTTGGGTATCTTGCTTACTACAAGAGTAAGAACATACCCTAAAGTTGCATGTCTGTTAATGGTTGCCGTTTAACCTTTAATGCTTACTAGGTTGCTTATGATTTTAAATAATCGTGAAGAGTTTAATGCACATTGTTTTATAGACGATGAGGGGCGGCATTATGCAAAATACGACAACTTGATCATTACTAGCGCTTTTCAGGCAATCATGACACCAACAATACAACCTTTTGCATATGAAGCTCTTGCAAGGTTTAGCAGTGAAACGACTGGCGAAAATATCCGTCCTGATATTTTGTTCGATTCAGAGCAAATCTCTATCGCTAAAAAGATAAACCTCGATCGCCTAACCCGCGCAATACACGTTCGGAATTTTTCACAGTTAAAAAGAAAAGATCTTAAACTCTTTTTAAATGTCCTTCCTGTATCAGGCGAATACAACGCCTTTATGGCCATCAAAGCAAGTTTACTTGAGAAACGGATTGTTGAATTGGGTTTGAGCACTCAGCAAATTGTTATGGAAATTGTTGAAAGTGCAGCGTTTGATAACCAGCTGTTGCTTGATGCGACCACTGCAATGCAAAACTCTGGGTTTCAGGTCGCTATGGATGATTTTGGTGTCAAGTCTTCCGACTTTAATCGGCTAAATTTGTTAAAGCCTGAAATCGTTAAGATCGATCGCTCCTTATTGCTAGATTACATGGCTGAAAATAAGACAGCGTTATTGGAAATAGTACGTGTAGCTAAAAATATTGGTGCAAAGCTCATCATTGAAGGAGTTGAAGAAGAAGCCCAGTACAACGCCATGAAAGCGTTAGGTATAGACTTCTATCAAGGGTATCTGTTTTCAACGCCAGAACCCCTTATGTGTACTGCGAAAGTAAAATAGTCACACTTTGGACGCTGATTCATTACAGCGCGCTTTTTAATTGAGCCCGCAAATCCCCAAAAGCACAGATTCTAGCTGTTCCCATGGCATAAGCTGAGTGTCGATAACCTCTATACGAGTTTCAAATCCCTCTAGGCTTATCTGATTTACAGATATGACGCCATTGGCATTGTTGATGGAGTAGCAGCCCTTGTCCGTATTAATCACGCCTTTTACTCGCTCTGCCGTTAAGTCACGTAACATACTCATTAAGAGTTCAAAATTGAAGATACATTCCGAACCAAAAACCCAACCACAACTATAAAAGCCCTGCCCTCTATTTTCCTTTCTAACATAAGTTTCATCAGGAGATAGGATGAATTCAGGTGAGTCTATCGCATGGTCATGTTGGTCATCACTCACTGCATCGAACGACGAGGGGTTTTGACTTTGTTTGGAAGCTGATTCAACTCGCCCATTCCTTTCAATATCTAGGGATTGAATATCCAGAATGCCTTTCTCGGTAACGATAGATACTTTTATGTTTTCTTGTCGTTTGGCCCAGTCTTCAAAATACAATAATTCCGACTCGCTACACTCATCTGCTTTGTTTGCTACCACAACATCTGCACTGGCGAGTTGGTCGTTAAAATTCTTGTTTTCTAAATACTTTTCAATTTGGAGGTTTCTAGGATCAACAAGAGCAATAGTGGCTTTTAAATCCACATAATTTTCGTATTGCTCGGAAAGTAATGTTGAAATCACTTGCTTTGGGTGACCTAGCCCTGTTGGCTCAATGATCAAGCGATCGGGTTTCTGACGTAACAACGCCGTAATTCCTACAGACATTGGAACGCCCGCCGTACAGCACATGCAACCACCAGGAACTTCTTTAATCAGTGCTCCTTGGTCGGTCAAAAGCGCTCCATCGATACCAATTTCTCCAAACTCATTAACTAAAACAGCCCAAGATTCACTCTCTGGCTTATTTTTTAACAAGTTAAGAATTGCGGTTGTTTTCCCGACACCTAAAAAGCCAGTGATAATATTCGTTGGAACCATCGTATTTCCTTTGGGCAAGCGTTGTTTAGTCTTAAGCAGCGCGGCATTATAACCATATTGTTATATTATTACACTTGTCATTTCTCAAAAGAGTCTCTTTCGACAACAAAACGATCTTCTCACCTTTTAGGTTGTTAATTTACCATTACGCAATAAACTCCAATCTCTTGAAATAAAGCCTATAGAAACTAAAAAGGCGCACCACATAAAGTGATACGCCTCAGACCTCGTTCTCAATCGTGAGTTTGCGAATTAGCTACCAGTCGGGTACTAACAACTTACGAGGATTTCCTGTGTTTTACTTGTCTTCCTACCAAATTTTAATGTAGAGCCAATTTTCTCCCTTCAATGAAGTGTCACGCTTGCTCTACACTTTTAGTATCGTCCATATCGGCTAATTTGCAACCGATTCTAAAGAAAGATCGTTTAAAGATCCTGCCAATGTCACACTTTCGCTTTTCAAATAGCTAATTGGAGAAAACAATCAGTACGACAACGGCACACTTCGCATTATTTCTTCGAAGACAATGCATCTTAAAAGCCCTTCGGTATAATACGCGCACTTAATTTATGCACCTTTGAATAGTCATTCAATAGAGTAAATGTAACTCCTTGTCGGCGACATTTAGGGTATGCATCACGCTAAATCCGTCACGCGGTAGAATTTTGTAGTAGAAGGAATCACATCATTGGACTGGAAACGCTTTATTTACTTCCAACATGTCCCCACGGCACAAGCGTCGCTCGCACTTGGATTTATTGGTCTTGGCCAAGCTTGGGCACTATATTTTCCTTTGTTTGGTGATGTAATACGCCCCTTTTGTTCTGTTGTTGGCTCTTTGCTCCTTGCTCCAGTCCTAATTAGGTATGTCACCTCTCCCAGGGTATTTCTTCATGATATCAAACACCCGCTACGAGGTAGCCTAATGGCTCCAATGAGCATGGCATTGTTAGTATTGTGCGATTATCTTGCCATATTACTCCCAAAGATTGCACATCCACTCTGGTTTGCGGCGCTCACTTTACACATCACCATGATGGTACTGTTCTTTTCATTTCAGATAAGTAACTTTAAGTTCACCAATATTTTTCCAAGTTGGTTTCTTTATCCTGTGGGAGTGATTAGCTCAACGTTAGCTGGTAGTACACTAGGTCACACGGTATTTTCGCAAAATATGGCAATGGTATGCATTGCCATCTATTTTGTTATGCTGCCCATGGTTTTGTATCGTTTGGTTTTCGCAGGTAAACTCCCCCGACCTGCTCGCCCAACCCTTGCCATCATGGCAGCACCTGTAAACCTTTCTCTAGCCGCTTATTTGGTTAATTTCCCAAATCCAGATCCCATTTTAGCTGGGGCATTGTCTGGTATTGCGATAACGATGACTCTTCTCATCTATCTCTGTTACTTCAAGCTGATGAGGCTGAAATTTCAGCCATCCATTGCCGCTGTTACCTTTCCTTCCGTAATCAGTGCAATTGCTATGCAAAGATTAACCACATGGTTTGCAGAGCAGCACACGCAGTGGGTATGGTTGCATTGGTTTGGCTTCTTCGAAATTACAATAGCAACAGTTTTGGTGGTGTGGGTATCGGCAAATTATCTAAAAATGTACTGGCCTGAGCTATCATTTAAGTTAAACAAGCCCAAGTAATTTATAGATGAAACTAATAGAATAATACTTGTTTATTTCAACAAATCTATTTAAGCCGCACTCCCTAAAGGGTAATTTAGATAACAAATAGATAAATAAAGGATAGCTTTTTTTGCAATAAGCGCCAAAAACATAAATATTGCATAATGACGTATCTATTTCTCTGGATATTAATAAAAGGGTCAGCTGACCTCACAAATATCCACATAAGAGAAATATCATGAGTAATTTTACCGCTAAACCACTGCCGTCTTTTATTGAGAATAAACTCGAGACATATCTCGAAAAGCACATCTATTCCAGAAATAACGGTAAACACATAGTACAAGGCTTACAACCTAGCGACGATTCGATAGTACTCAGAAGCAACGATTATTTGGCCATATGCAATCACGATTACATTAAGGCTCGGCAAATCAACGCATTGAGCAATGCGACTCGCGAACCCATCATGTCTGCTGTATTCCAAAGCCAAACGGTAGATGAAAGCTCTTTTGAACAGAAATTTGCAGATTTCCTAGGGTTTGACCATTGCATTATCACTCAGTCTGGGTGGGCTGCGAACGTTGGTTTACTTCAAACGATTGCCGACCAAGATACCCATGTTTACATTGATTTTTTTGCCCATATGTCTTTATGGCACGGGGCGCAGAATGCCGGTAGCAAAATTCACCCTTTCCTTCACAACAAGCCAAAGAATTTACTTAAACAAGTAAAGAAATACGGCCCAGGTATCGTGGTTATTGACTCGGTATACAGTACGCACGGAACCGTTGCGCCGCTTAAGGAATTCGTTGAGGTAGCAAATGAGCAAGGCTGCGCCATCATTGTCGATGAATCTCACTCGATTGGAACACACGGTCCAGACGGCGCTGGCTTGCTCTCTGAGCTTGGTTTAACTGATAAGGTGGACTTTGTAACAACCAGCCTAGCTAAGACGTTCTCCTACCGCGCAGGAGCAATCTTGTGCCATCACAAGGTACATGAATGTCTACCTTTTATCTCGTTACCCGCAATTTTTAGCTCAGGCATTATTCCTTATGAAATGGAAGCACTAAAAGCAACATTAGAGCTCATTAAAAAGAGTGACCATCGACGAGAGGATTTATTCAATAAATCTCATAAACTTATTTCAGGATTGAAATCCTTAGATATACGGACAGACAGCAACTCACAAATTGTTGCAATAGAAACAGGAACCGAGGAGAACACAGAAAGAGTACGTGATTTCTTTGAATTTAACGGAATTTTTGGTGCGGTATTTTGTAGCCCTGCAACACCAAAAAATAAAAGTGTTATTCGTCTATCTGTAAATAGTGAAGTGAGTGATGCACAATTAGACAAAGTATTGACTGTTTGCAGTTTAGCTAAAGAGCAAGGTTTGTTATCTTAATATGAAATTTAATCAGCTAATTGGTTAATTTATATATCCAGTATATCGGTTTAATTGATAAATAAATAAGCAATAAAATGAATAGGGCTATATGCATGGTAATTTATAAAACGTTTTATCTTTTTACCGATGCTACAGCCCTACATTTTTTACTCTAGCTGTGTCCTTTGAACAAATTTATATTTTGGGCTCACTTTATATCCAAGTAGACACTTTTTGTATCAACACATCTTTGGATGCAGGTTTTAATATGTAGTCGTTCATACCACTTTCTGAAATAGATTTAAGTGTTTTCTCGCATTTTTCACCAGTGAAGCAGATGATCGGTATATCTTTCCCATTGTGTTGATATTTTTGGTCTCGAATGGCGACTGTGGTTTCTATGCCATCCATCTCGGGCATTTCTAAATCCATTAGAATGAGATTAACGTCGTTAGAATTAAGCAAAAGCAGCGCCTCTCGGCCATTCTCGGCTTGAAGTACTTTATAGCCCTGCCTTTCCAAAAGAGTCGATGAATAAAGCCGAAGCGACGCATTGTCGTCAACAATTAAAATGGTTGTGTTTCCCTTATAGCCCTTAGGGGTTCTAGCAATGTCACTTCCCTTAGGTGCCTTTTCAAAGAATAACTTATCGAGTTTCGTCGCTAACCCTTTTGTGAACGCTGTTACCTCAAGTAATTCATAGGATAGTATTCGATTTAATGTGAGGTAATTCAGTATATTTCCTGAGTAGAGGTAGACAATTTTTCCTTCAAAGCTGCAAAGTTCCTTCTCAAGAGAAATGAAACGTGTTTTGTCTTCTTGATAGCTTGAAAGGTTCACCAATATTACATCTTGAGTGAGTTTGCTGGCGCTCAAATCCGAGCTTGTAGGCTCACTGTGGCTCAGTTCGTACCCAGTGAAAAAAGCGTGGGATTGAAGCGCATTGAGTGTTTCCCCTGCACTGCCAAGATAAAGCAAAGATTTATCTTTAACCACACTACTCTTCAAAGAAAAGACGCGCTCAGATTCGTATTTAGGGAATCTAAGTTCAAACTGTGTTCCTTTGTTTACTTCACTTTTACAAACGATAGTCCCTTTAAACGCTTTCATCACTTTACGACAAAACGGCAGACCTAACCCAAATCCACCTTTTTTGCCGGAAGTATAGAAATCGCTAAATATTTGCTCAATATTTTCACTGTCGATACCCGGTCCTGTATCCTCGACAAATATTGAATTAAACTCTTCTCCGATAACAAGTTTGATATCGATTTGGAAATCCGCTCGGTGTTTGTAATAAAGTGCGTTTTTCAACAAGTTGAAGATGACGTAGCGTAACAGCACATCACTACCAAAATAGGATTCGGATTCGTCAAATGTCAGTCGGATTAAACTTCTGTCCGCCGCATTATTGAAATGGAACCCTTCAATTGAACTCTCTAACGTTTCACTTAATGAATGTCGTCGGAAACTAGACGTGGATAGCTTGTGCTCATCAATGGAAGTCAACAAAAGGCTAATGGTTTCATTGCCCCTTTCAATGACATTGAGAGAGTCGTCAAGAATGCCATTAATCTCGTCTAAGCTTTTTGCATCGAGAGGATAGAAATCGGATAACTGCTGTGCATTGCGCTCCGGCAACAAGTGTTTCACAACCTCAATGGAACTGTAAACCGCACTTAAAGGGTTCCTCATTTCATGCGCAATCCCAGCTCCAAACGATTTTGCTAGCGAAACTTTAGATTCATTTTCTGTAAAGTTTCGATAATAAAAGAGTGTGCCAAATGCGTATGTAAAGAAAAATACGGGCATCAGCGTCCATTCAAAATACGTTACAGGATCACCTTGTACAAATATTGTCGCATAAGCAGCTGCATAGCCAGTAAGGCTTTGTAAGAATACGATTCTCGTGTCGTATATCAGTAAAATCTGAAGGAAAATCCCCGACATTAACGACATGCTCCAGATCATTGACCAATCGTTTTTCAAAAGCATGTAGAAAAAGAAATAAGGGATGCACACCCCTAACGAAATGACATAGTAGATATGCAGGTAGCGCTTTAAATAGATGGGCAAAACATCTCGAAGTAAAATAGGAACGAGTAATAGTCCGCATACAATTCGAAAGCCCAGATTTTCGTAGCTTTCAGGCGCTAGCCATGTCCAAACGAAGTAATAAGCTGGAAAACCAATAATCCCCATTAAAGCCACAATGGTCAGATTAGGTTCCGCGTATTCATAGATCTTTTTTGCACGATCGAACTGCATTAGTGTCCCTAGCCAAAGCACGATTATTCTTATCATATAGTCGGATTAGTTATAGCACAGAATAATACTCGATTCATTGAAACTGAGTGAAGTATGATCCACGCCAAACTTCTTCAAAAAATTGAATAACTCATTGTTAAATTGGGTAATTAGGTAAAGGTTCTGTGACCAATAATCTACAAACATTGAGACCACCGATTGGAAATTGACCAACCATAGAGCCGAAATACAAACCTCATTCATATATCTCTGTTGTTTGTACGCCAGTTCCCAAAAATGAGATTAAATTTCATTACAAAATCGACAACCATTTCGTGGTTGTCGAAACAAAGTGTTGCGAAATTCACCTGTCATCACTTATTCAGTCTCACCAGTTTTCGGTGTCATACCTTCAAATAGTAAAAGTTACTTTGAAGTAGATACTTGTTAAATCTGAATTCAATCTAATATAAAAAATGACTCTATTCATCGATTCATTAACCATCACAGCAAAGTCAGCACCAATAACAAAGCCCCTACAAGAGGGGCTCTGGTTTGACTGTTTTTTGCGCAGAAAAACGCGCTTATTGAACCGTAACTCTAAAGCAATTCTACCGACTGCTTTGCAATAACAAATTCTTCATTGGTTGGTATAACCATTGCGACTGCATTCAATACCTCCGATCGAGCAATCACGCCAGACGCGCCAAACCTTGCCGCTTCATTACCTTGTTCATCTTCTACAAAACCTAGAAGCTTGAGGTTATTCAAAATCTCACTACGAATTGGTAACGAGTTTTCACCGATGCCCCCTGTGAAAATAATAGCGTCAAGGTGACCCAGTGGAATTAGGTAAGAACCAATATATTTTGCAACACGGTACGTAAATACTTCAAATGCGAGCCTTGCCCCCTCATGCCCTTCATCCATCGCTTCTAGGATGCCACGAGCATCGGAAGTAAGCCCCGAAACACCAAGAAAGCCCGATTTCTTGTTCAAGGTTTCAAACACCTTTTCTTGGCTCCAACCTTTCTTCATCAGAAACTCAATAATGCCAGGGTCCAAATCACCGGAACGCGTTCCCATCATTAGCCCAGCTAACGGAGTGAATCCCATCGAGGTATCAACAGATTCTCCATTGCTTATGGCACATACTGACGCACCATTACCTAAATGCACGGAAATGAAGCTGGATTGATCCACCGGTTTGTTAAGCATTTTCGCTGCTTCACGGCTAACAAAGTAATGGCTTGTACCATGAAATCCGTATCGACGAATACCATACTCTTTGTACAACTCGTTAGAGATAGCTCCAGTAAACGCTTTTTGAGGCATGGTTTGATGGAATGCCGTATCAAACACAGCAAATTGAGGCAAAGCAGGAAAAGCAGACATCGCAGCATGAATACCCGTTGCACCTGCTGGGTTATGTAGCGGTGCAAGATCCGAAAGGCTCTCTATTTCTTGTAAGACATCTGCATTAATTCGAACCGTTTGAGTAAACCTTTCGCCACCGTGAACAATTCGATGACCGACAGCCACTATGTTTTCTGTTAGCTTATATTCTTCTACTAACCCAACAATTCGATTGATTGCATGGTGATGATGATTTTCAGGTGCATCAATATTATCTTCAAACTTATTACCATCGTATTTCCAGCTGATTACCGCATCAGGCAATCCAAAACACTCGCCTAAACCGCTGACAACGGCACTACCCGTTTCAGAATCAATAACAGCGAATTTAAGAGAAGAACTACCTGAGTTTATAACTAGAACAAAGGAATGAGACATAAGGTTATGAATCCTGTTTTTAGCTAATTTTCTGAAGCGATATGCTTTCGTCGAAGATGAAACCATTATTCAATGATTTTTTAATCTTTCAACTTTATTTTAATTAACAAGTCATGCAATTAAGAGTTTTGTTGATCTAGCGCAGCAAAGCATTTACTTCATAGAGAAAATTTAAAACCAATGAATAAGCACCTGAATACATATAAAAAACATCAACTCTCTTAAGATTAAAACGTCATATACGCTAAGCGTGATGAATTCTTAAACTTACGCACCCGCCAAGCTGACCATTTTACGAAATATGTTTGGAACGTTGTCTATACTTTATCTGTAATAGATGTAGGAAGAGGATTTCTTATACATCTAAAGCTTATGCGCAACACCTATTCGCGCAGCCATTGTTAAGGGTTAAATGTGATTCTATTTGCTGACTTGCTCGTTTTTCTGGGGATTGTATTTTTGGGTTTTGGGCTCAGGCCTGCTATCCAAATTTGCCAGAAGACTCATGAGCTAGGTTGGCAGATATTACTAACACTCATTATTACGTTCACGCTAGGCTACACATTATTCCTCTTATATTTACTCAACATACGTTCCGTAAGTTATATCGAATTAGGTATGGCGGCGATCTTGTTTGGGGGAAGCTTATTCGTTGCTTTAGTCGTCAACTACAGTCAAAAAAGCATCAATCAGATTGACGATATAGCTCAACTGGAGCGCTATAACGCGCTTCACGATTCTTTAACCAAACTGCCCAATCGTCAGTTTTGCATGCGTCAACTCGACAAACGCATTGAGCGGAGAACACCATTTTCTGTGTTGTTGTTTGATGTAAACAATTTTAAATACGTGAATGATGCAATGGGTCACCAATTTGGGGATATGTTACTCCAGCAAATAAGCCAAAGATTGAGTATGGTGTTGCCTAAACAGGCTTTTTTCTCTCGAATCGGGGGGGACGAGTTCGTCATAATTTTACGAACTGGTGGTCGAAAGCCTATTGAAGAACTTTATTATGAAATATCAGAGGAGTTGAGCCACCCATTCAATCTTGGTGAATACAGCATCATTACCTCCATCAGTACTGGCGTCAGTATTTACCCGGAATACAGCACAGAGAAAGATCAGATCCTCAAGCAAGCCGATGTTGCAATGTATGAAGCAAAGCGCTCCGGTTGCGGTTTGTATTTCTACTCAAGCCATCTAGCGGATAAAGCCAAAGAACAACTCGCCATATCCAGCCAGCTAACGTCCGCACTGCACAATCAAGAATTTGAGCTTCACTACCAGCCTATCGTCAACACTAGGTACAACTCTCTGTACGGTTACGAAGCGTTAATTCGGTGGCCTCAACCCGACGGTACGTTCATTTCACCCGAAAAATTCATTCCAATTGCAGAACAGTCGCATATTATTCGCGACATTACAGATTGGGTGGTTAATCAAGTAATACTTGATATGCAAATCTTTAATGAATCAGGGATCGACGCCAGTATTCACTTAAACCTGTCAGCTAAAGACTTAAATAGCCGAGCGCTATTTAACAATCTCAAACAATTGGTGGACAGCGACCAAATCAATCCTAGCCGACTTGTTCTAGAAGTGACGGAAAGCAATATGCTTAAAGATTTGAACAATACTAAACAAGTATTAGATGCACTGAGGGCGATCGGTTTTAAGATCAGTTTAGATGACTTCGGTACAGGTTACTCTTCGCTAACGTTGCTAAGAGAGCTCCCGATCGATCAAATTAAAATTGACCGCTCCTTTGTATCTGGCATGCACAGGAGCGATTCTGACCATGCCATTGTCCGCTCATCTATTTCGTTGGCACATGGGCTGAACTGCACCGTAATTGCTGAAGGCGTTGAAGAAACAGAACTGATGGCATTGCTCGACACTGCGAACTGTGACTATGTACAAGGGTTCATTAATGGTCGGGCACAAACAATAGACAATATTGTTTACTGGACAAAACAGCATCAACTAAAAAGCGCCATCTAGTAAATCCAAATTAGCTAAAAAAATTGGATAGACAAAATCGCGCCAGTTACTGCAAGTTTGATTGTCGACTCAAATATCACCGTTTACAAAAGTGATAACGAGTTTAAATAGGGTTTATTAATGGATTAAAACTCGTACCCCATAGTCACGTATAAGGCATATAGGTTTGCATCCCCTTCTTTCCCATCCTTCTTAAGCGATAGGTGGTTACCACGTAACTCAGCACCGAACTCAAAATTGTTATCCAATCGGTAGGCGCTTCCAATTGCCCACATGTACCCGAAGCCTTTTGCTTTTGGTTTGGAATCTTTATCAACCGTTAACGTTTTTTTGTATTCCAACGCTTCGACATACCCATAAGATAAACCAGCGCTGCCGTAGATATCGATACAGTCTGTTAGCGAATACGTTATTTTTGGCGCTGCGTTCAAAACAACAGAGCTAATTTCTTCCACTTCGTAAAGGGAAGACGTGTCTGACTTTTTCTTTGAGTTGTAATGAATATCGCCAGACAGCGCAACGCCCAAATAAATATCCTCCGCCTCAGCCCAACTTGAGGTCATACGCGAGTATTCAAGCGACAAAGATCGCCCTACCAATTCATAATCGCCAACACTCGCCACTTTAGACTGGAAACTGGATCCGCCAACCTTGGCAGTAAATAATTGATAAGCCTCTGGGCGCTTTTCTGCACTAGCATGTGAGGATAATGCGACTGCACTGGCAAAAACTAAAGCAAACTGTTTTTTCAAAACAATATCCAAATAATCTGACTGGGTTATGTTTAAAGAAGTTGAGCTTTGCAAGAAAATCTTCCAACAATGGCACCAAATTCTCATGATTGATTGAGCGCGCGAGATTCTACACAACTTATATGCATATCAATAGAGTGATTTATGAATTTTCGCTGAACAAATTACCTCTTATTTTCATTACGTGATTTAGAACACCTTATTATCCTCGGTACTAACTAGGCTCAGGCGTTTAAATGCGCATGTAAATTAATTGTTACAGATTATGATTTCGAGAAATTGGTGGATTTGTAGACGACCATTTACTTTTCATCGATAGTTACCACATCAACGCAACATATTTGCAACATCGTGGTGACTTATGACTAAGCAGAGCAAATATCAATCAAAGAAAGCGGACGAAAACGGTGTCATTCGGTGGACTGACGAAGAAAATAGCGTGTGGCAGACACTCATTCACAGGCAACTTAACTGTATTAAAAACAGAGCGTGCCATGAGTACATGGAAGGACTAAATAAGCTAAACCTTCCACAGGAACGTATTCCACAACTTCACGAAATTAATTCTGTACTCTCTTCAGAAACGGGGTGGCAATGCGAAGCGGTACCGGCCTTAATAAGCTTCGACAAGTTTTTCGAAATGTTGTCTGAACGAAAGTTTCCAGTTGCCACTTTTATTCGTAAAAGAGAAGAAATGGAATACCTTCAAGAACCTGATATTTTCCATGAAATATTTGGTCATTGTGCGATGCTGACTCACCCAGCCTTTGCTGCTTTTACCCACTCTTACGGTAAATTAGGGCTAAAGGCTTCTAAAGAAGACAGAGTTTATCTTGCCCGTTTGTATTGGTTCACAGTCGAATTTGGCCTGATTAAAAATAGCAGCGGAGTCAGCATATATGGTGGTGGAATACTTTCTAGCCCAGGTGAAACTCAATACGTTTACAGCGACCAGCCCGTATTCGCTCCACTAAACCCACTTGATGTTTTGCGAACCCCATACCGAATCAACATCATGCAACCAAAATACTTTTACATCGACAAAATTAGCGAGCTTTTCGACATAGCTAATCTTGATATTATGTCGCTTATTAAACACGCCAAATCACTGGGTCTACATTCGCCCATGTATGAACTTGAACACGATTAAGGAAAAATCATGTCAGAAGCACTGTTAGAGTCATCTTGCGAAGCGTGCCGTTTTGATGCGCCACAAGTTGAAACCGAAGAAGCCAAGGAGTTATTAAGCCAAATCCCCGATTGGCGACTCATCAATGTGAACGGTATTTCACAACTCGAAAGAGTCTATACATTTAAAAACTTTAAACTCGCTTTAGCGTTTACTAATCGCATTGGTGATATGGCTGAAGAAGAAGGGCACCATCCAGCACTGACAACCGAATGGGGAAAAGTGACCGTTCAATGGTGGAGTCACTCGATCAAAGGTCTCCATAAAAATGATTTTATCTGCGCAGCAAAAACAGATTCGCTGCTCTAAACAGTTTTACTCGTAACCTCAGGTTTGCATTGTAAGCCTCGAGGTTATGACGCTCCCTCGTCCTCAAACAATTCCCCCTTTACCCATAAGCCACATAATCAAAAGCGCTCGATATTAGCGCTAATTTGACCCCCAGATGATTCTCTAGTGACAAATACGTCACCTTTTAGTTCGTACACTAAACTTTAGAATTCAACCATTCTAATCACATAATGCGTGACAGTGATCTCATTAATACTAATAAAATGAGTTCAGCTTGATTTGATCTCTAAATAATGTACCCTTCTGCGAAGCAATAATGTTTAGACCTCTAAAGGAATGTGTGGCATCAAATGACAATTGCAGCCCCATGGGTAGAATTAGACAAGGCAAAAACAAAGTGGATATTTCGCAACCCAAACAAAAAGGACGGCGATGATATTCACCAGCTTATAGAGAGCTGTCCTCCTCTAGACACCAACTCCTCCTATTGTAATTTCTTACAGTCCTTTCACTTCAAAGACACATGTATCGTCGCTGAATTTGATGGTGAACTGGCGGGGTTCATTTCCGGTTATTGTAAACCTAGCTCACCGAAGGACTTGTTTGTTTGGCAAGTTGCCGTCTCCCCAAATCACAGGGGAAAAGGGCTGGCATTTTCAATGTTGAAAGCGCTATTGAAAAGAGAAAGCTTGAAAGCGATAGAGTGCGTGGAAACGACGATTACCGAATCAAATCAGGCTTCTTGGAGTCTGTTTAAGAAATTAGATAAAGAAAACGGGAACACCGGAAGCAAAACCATATTTTTGGATGAAGCCGAACATTTCAAAGGCAAGCACGATACCGAATATTTGTATCGCATCCCTCTACTTAAAATTTAACCCAAGGAAAAAGCGGTCCCACAATGGATATCTTTAAGAAAAAGGAATCTAAAGTCAGATCCTATTCAAATAACTTTCCAGTTGTTTTTCAAAAAGCGCAAGGTAGTTGGCTAGAAACAGAAAATAACAATAAGTATTTAGATTTTCTTGCTGGCGCAGGGTCTCTAAACTACGGACATAACAACCCAGTTTTGAAAGATGCTTTACTGACATACATAGCTAACGACGGCATTACACATGGCTTAGACATGCATTCTGAAGCCAAAGCGGAATTTCTACACGCATTAGACATGCATATCTTTGCACCACGCAATCTGGACTATAAAGTGCAGTTCACTGGTCCTACTGGAACCAATGCGGTCGAAGCTGCATTAAAACTCGCCAGAAAATTCACTGGTCGACAAAACGTTGTTGCGTTTACGAACGGATTCCACGGTTGTTCTATAGGTGCTCTTGCAGCAACAGGTAACCAACACCACCGTGGCGGTGCAGGAATGGCGCTCACTGGTGTAACTCGTATACCCTTCGAAAATTATGCCAACGTCGATGGGCTCGCGTTATTCGAAACCATGCTTTCAGACAACTCAAGTGGTCTCGATATGCCTGCTGCCGTTCTACTTGAAGCGGTTCAAGGAGAAGGAGGCTTAAACGTTGCCAGCAACGTATGGTTGCAAAAACTGAGCGCCATTTGTAAAAAACATCAAATCTTGCTGATTGTCGACGATATCCAAGCCGGCTGCGGACGCACTGGTACATTCTTCAGCTTTGAGCCTTCTGGTATCAAGCCTGATCTCGTGACTTTATCTAAATCCATTAGCGGGTTTGGTTTGCCAATGGCGGTTGTACTGCTTAAACCTGAGTTGGATGTTTGGAACCCAGGAGAGCACAACGGTACGTTTCGTGGCAACAACCATGCTTTCGTTACCGCAACAAAAGCGTTGGAACTGTATTGGACAGACAATCAGTTCGAACAACACATCTCTGAACGCGCTAGCCAAATTCACAAACACTTAGAACAATCACTTCTTAACTTCCCTCACTTATTTGAAAGAATAAAAGGTCGCGGAATGATGATTGGTATCGAGTGTAAAAGCCCTGATGTCGCTGGTCTTATTACTCGAAATTGCTTTGATCGCGGTATGATCATCGAGACTGCGGGACCGAATGACGAAGTTGTTAAATTCTTCTGCCCTCTCACGATTACAGAGGCTGAACTGGCTCAAGGCTTAGAAATATTTGAAGCGTCTTCTGAAGCAGCCGCTCAACAGATAGTAAAGAAAGCATCTTAGGAATTTAGAATGATTGTTAGAACTTTGGAAGAATGTCAAAACAGCGAGCGCCGTGTCGTATCAGACAACTGGGAAAGCGTCCGCATGTTGCTTAAAGATGACAAGATGGGCTTTTCGTTTCATATCACTACTATTTATGAAAATACGGAAACTCACATCCACTATAAAAATCATCTTGAGTCTGTTTACTGCATGAGCGGTGAAGGCGAAATCGAGGTAATTGGCGGTAAAACTTATCCAATTAAACCAGGTACGCTTTACATTCTCGACAAACATGATGAGCACTACCTAAGAGCGTACAAAGATAAAGAAATGGTAATGGCTTGTGTATTCAACCCGCCGATTACTGGCAACGAAGTTCATGACGAAAACGGCGTATACCCAATTGTAGAGTAACTCGCACCACGAATATCCATGCGGTCTTAAGCACGCTATGCGTTAAGATCGCATTCTTTAAACTAATCTTTTCACTTTTTTCAGCCAATTCCATTCCAAATAAAGCCAACCAGTTACCACCTTTCAACAAACTTACCCATTCCCAATGTCACGATAAAGCTGATGCCCACAAGCCAATGAAAAATAACTGTAGGGGTTGAAAGACGATTACTCATATATCACCTATGTTTGTATGGTTTTATTATGAGTAAATCATGCCCAACAACCAGTTAAAGTTCGATACCGTATCGTGTAAAGTTATGTAAATGTACTTAAAAGGCTCATAAATTTTACATTATCTCGTTTAAGAGATAAGTCGCGTGTTTCAAACTTAAAATCGCGTCTAATAAAAGAGCCGCTAAAAAGCGGCTCGATACAAATAGAAGATAAAAAGTTTAAGATAGAGTTAACTCATTCTTAGACAAAAATTCGATAGCATCCTGGCAGTTGTTCTTGGCCGCCTTGTACATATACTCAATGGCATGATCTTCATCTACTGCGCCGCCTTCTCCGCTGAACAACATTTGAGCAAGCATGTATTGTGCTTTTGGAACATTTAGATCGGCGGCACCATTTAAATACGTTCTCGCTTTCGCCATATCCTCAAACACACCAATTCCACTGGCGTATACGGTATAAAGGATCATCGCAGCATTAGTATTTTTTCCGCCATACGATCGTTTCAGCCAAAAGATACCTTCACTCTCGTTTTTCTCAGCCCCCAAGCCTACGAGCCGACCTACTCCTGTAAACAACTGGGCAACAGGTGAACCACGATAAGCATACTCAACAATGATGTTTACATTTACTAAAGCGTTGTCCACTCTTCTAGCTAGAAGCGCTTCCATGAAATCTTTATTGAGTAAATTTGCGCTGTCTTTGAAAAACTCATTAGATTCACGTTTAAGATCTTCATCATTTAATTCTTTTCGAATCAAAGAAGTGATAAATCTTTTCACTTTTTCTATGTCTGACAATTCCATGATCCTGAGTCTTAACCTTCGGTAGAGCCAAAAGTATGTCACGAAAACGTAAAATCTAGGTTAACGTTATACATTAATGCTAAGTAACTCGCATTCTCAACTTAGACCCGTGTACATCGTCTGAAGAGGCACCTAGGTATCGTGATGAAAAACACAGACTCATAGATGCCTCCAATGGTTTACCTTGCTGAATTACTTCGCATTACCCTCATTTTCCTGGGGCTTTTTCGGTGGGTTACTTGAAGAACGCTGCCAATTAACGCCTGAGCTGGGTTGGTAAGAAGGTCCTCTTGGGCTTCCTCTATGACCACCACCATTTGAGCTATGACTTCTATTCATGTTGCCTCCTTGTAAACATTTTAAGCGAGCAAACAAAGTGCAATGTGCACCAATTCAGTCTAAGTGAGTACTCCGATAAAATATGAGAGCAAACTTGCAGTTGGCCGGAGCTTCTAATAGCAGAGATAAGACAAAGCTCATTTACTTTGATCTACCCAAATTACGAAATAAAGATCGATAGCATGACGTGACCACTACCGATCTTTATACACGCCTAAAACATAACGGATGCTCAACCTAAATCAGTAAATCGCTAACTTCTCTTCTCGGAGATTCAGGTGTGGGTTTCGCTTTGCCCAGCCTAAACACCATTTGCACTGTATGCGCTTTGTGTACATTAAAGTGCTGTTTGAAGCTTTCTTGTAATGGAAGCATATCTTGATATTCCTGCAGTATTTGGCTCATTGGGTGTTGTGCAATACCCATTGAAGCCGTCACCAGATTGATTCTGTTGTATAAGCGCCCCACTTTTAATTGGTCTTTTCTTGTGTTTCCCTCCGTTATCAACATAGCAAAATGATGTGTGCTTGCAGTAACTGCTTTTGTTAGTTTGACCCCTTCTTTGCCAAAAGCCGTTGGATCTTTTTCAGCCGATTCACGACTCAAAAAGAACTGCTCTGCGACCCACCGCTTCGCGCCTAGAACACCGTTTTGTGGCAAACCAAAGCCATCTCTATACTGTTTGAATTCATCATCGTTAAAACGGAACATGCCTATTGTTTCAAGGCTGCGCGAACTTTTTTGCTCTTCTATTTCCATTGCTTGATTAAGGAAGTGTCGCATTTCTTGGTTGTATTCTTCCGTTTGCACCAATCTTAATTCGCTGCCTTTCGTTTCTACAACATTAAGGATAGCGTTCAACTCAGTATCCGTAAGCTTTGCATTAGTGTATTCGGTTTTATTTGATTGACGCGTAACAAGATAAGGGAACAAGGGATCCGGTTGAATGCTCGTATCTGGCACAAGTTTAATCGCTGCAACTGGCTTGTTTTCCAACACCTGATTACCGTACTCGCCTAGCGGAAAATATTGCACGTCTGCCTTTGTTGCAAAATGGCTTGCAGCCACGACTAGACTTTCAATAAACGTACCCTGACCAATATGGATTTGGCGATGAATCGGATCCGTTTGAGGTAACAACCTGTCCTCGTCGACATACAACAAAATTGTATCTTCGCCTTTAAAAGCGACCTTCCATGGCTGGATATTGTGAGGATTTGGGCACAACATTGCGTAGCTGATGAGTGTCTTCCTAAGATCCGAATAAGTCAGTGCCGGTCTAAATGAAAGATCAGAAGAGCTTGAAACATTACTGACCAAAACAGGTGCAGCAGCCAAAACGACTGCCCCAGCGCCCATCACTTTAATGAAATTCCTTCTTTCCATTGCTATACCCTCTTTAATTCATTTGCTAAACTGCATTCCATGGAATAAATATACATTCCAAGGAATATATATCAAGAGGTTTTGTTCATAATGTCGACAGAAAAACAGCAAACACCCATTAAGATAATGATTACATTAGGAATAATTAATCAACTCACCGACTCTTGGCTTAACAAAGCGCTGGCACCTATTGGAATTAACCAGTCCCAGTTCAATTTGCTGAATCACTTTTCACACCAGCCAGAACGCGAACAAACCATCAGCCAATTGGCTCAAGTTATGCAAATGAACCAGCCTGGCATTACTAAGGTGATCAACAAGCTCGCAAAGGATGGGCTAATTGAAATAAGAAAAGACGAAACAGATGGAAGGAAAAAGTGGATTAAAATAAACAGCGCTGGATTAGATAAGGTTCAGCTCGCTTTTATGAGCTTTATGCCCACAATCGAAGCTTGCTTTAAGAATTGGGATAATAACGAAATGCTGCAAATGCTAAAGCATTCCAATAAGTTAAAAGATTGGTTAGATGAGAATCGAGATCTAAGCTAGCTTCCCAGTGAAGGCAGTTTTGGGTTGGGAATAAGAATAGAATCCGTCTTATTAAAAGACACGACTTTAATTCAATGCCCGTAGCAATAAACCTACAGGCACTCATTGAATTTTTTCGCCTCTATTCTAGGCAAGCACCTTCTCTTTGATTACCGTTAAAACGCCTTGTTTATCTTGATGAGGCGCTTCAAAGCGAGCTAGCGCTTTTATTTCAGGATGGGCGTTTTCCATAGCGTAGCTGTGATACGTTTCTTTCAGCATTTCGACATCGTTGAAGTAATCGCCAAAGCTCATGCTCTGCTCGAAATCAAAATCGAACATTTTTTGTAGATGCCTTATCGCTGTGCCTTTTGAAGCGTCTTTATGCATAAAATCGAGCCAAATTTTTGCGCTTACTACCACTTGGTGAGAGTCTCCGAATTTTTCAGATACAACTGGGTATACGTGCTCTTCAGTGCCTTCATAATTCAGAATGGCTATTTTAATAAACTCATCATCGACATCGAGCAAATCCTCTACGTTTTTTACACGATGATAATAGTTTTGGATCTCTTCGAACTTACTCGGGTCATTCGTTTCAATGTAGGCTGAATCCTTTCCACATAAAACGATGTCTGAATTTTCAATTTCACGAACAGTAACAACAATATCGTGTACTTCTTCCTTAGGAATAACAGCGCTGTACAGCTCTTTCCCCTGATGCATGACGATCGCGCCGTTTTCTGCAATGAAAAGCATGTCATCTGCAATAGACTCAAACATACTCAACAAACTGTAATATTGCCTACCAGACGCAGCCGCAAATAGAACCTCTTTTTCGCGTAACGCATGAAAAATATCATAGAACTCTGAGGGAAGATTTTTTGAGCTATCGAGCAATGTGCCATCCATATCCGTGGCAATAAACTTAATCTTTTCTAACAAAACGACTCCAAAATACTTATCTACGATTTTTGCTTCAACAACAAAAACCTAGGCGCTGTAGACCTAATCTAATCATTGAAAACTAAAATGCCACAAAACGTTAATAGCGTGAATAAATTAATATCATGATGCACCCAAACCGTTACTTTTCCTTGTTAAAATAACGCATAGGAACAAATCGGATACCGCTAACCTCAGATTCAGAATCTGTTGCTTCAAAACCTTGCGATTCATAGAAAGAAACTGCATTGACTGATGATTTTAAGCTTACGCAGTCGAGTTCAGAACGATCCAAGAGGTGCTGCAATAACTTTTTGCCTACCCCACTTCCTTGCTGCCTAGTATCAACAAAAAGGTGAGTAATGTACGAACCTTCCCGGAGAGCCCCAAAACCAATAAGCTGTCCTCTTTCAACGGCTTTAACACTGTAAAAATTGGCTTTATCAAATACAGTTTTTAAATCAGGAAGCACTTTTGATATAAAGGTCATTCTTCCTTTTTCACTAAAATGAGGCAAAATATCAGAATTCGCGACCTTCTCTACAAGTTCAACGACTGCAGCCATATCGGTTTCTTCTACTCTTCTTATATCCATAGCTTTCTCCCATAGCCAAAAGCTCAACTTAACATCTTGTTATAAAACACTTAACTTGTTTTTTGTTAGAACATTAACATTAGTCTATTTTTTTTGGTGTACAATTAACTGAATGATATGCTGCTTTAACGGTCTAATGAATTACCGATATATGTGGCTTAGTGAACACGCAACACAACGCTTAGTCTTAATGCTGGTAACTTATTCTGGCAGCTCAAAATAGAGAAAGCGTTTAGAAAGAGACCCAAGTAATGACAGTAATGCTTTACCCTACCAAAACATCGCCAAAAGGCTATCGTGTACAAGATAAAGTACTCAATGTTCAGAAATACTTCCCTTTTTCTAAATTTGGAACACCCAAAAAAGCAGAAAAGTCTGCTCGTGAGTTCCAAGAACAACTCTCTGAAAAACGAAAGGTACGCGAAATTCGGCTTACACTCGATGTAAACCAAATATTCCATGCTGATGGCTCTGTTAAAGGGTTAAGCAAACGTCTTCGACGAACAAATAACGGAAGCGTGGTAGAAGTACTCAGAGCGCAAGTATCTGTCGATGGCAAGCAAGTTTCGACCGATTGGCAGCTGAAAAATCGCACCTTCAGAGAAGCTTATAAAGGAGTTCAGGATTGGATCTTAGAAAAGCGTGGAATCACAAGAACGCGTGAGATCACCAACCTTTTTAAAGAAGTGGAAGGCATGTACAAATAGCCACTCGATTTAATACACATATTATGAAAACGCAGCAACCGATTCGGTGCTGCGTTTTTCGTTTAGCGCACTCGTGCTATTCTTTTAACACCATATCAATACACATAACAGCCGCCAGAATAAGCTTTCTAACATCATCATTTTCTGGAACATCGCTGGCAATTTCCAACACATAGTTATCAGCGCTAGTAAACATTTCTTTCCCGATGCCAGCCCACTTTTTAGATACGTGAGCAAGCTCTTTATCGTTGTTTTTGAAGTAGAAGTCCCAACCAGTCCATTTACCTTCTAGTTGACACATCTCTTCACCACGCTTATCTAGCAGCGCAAATTTCCCACCTATTGAAAACAGTTTCTGCTCGAATTCACCAATCAATTCATTATTGTGGTCAGTCACTGTCACTTTAGATAAAAAAAGCGAAATTCCCCTTTGGATACGGACTACTCGTTGCCCATCTGGGGTTTTTATTTGAATATCAAACGGTGTCATCCGCTTATAGTCTGTAAAGCGCAGTAGTTTAGTAAAGAACCCAAGGGTGGGTTCTCGACACTCCATGATCATGTCACCTGATTCTGGGTCGTATATATCGAAGTTATTGGCTGCCTTAAACATGCCAACATGTTCCTTTACCAAAAACAGGTTTTTATTAATTACATCTACCACTCTATTCCTCCGGTGGGTTCATACCTAAGCCAAAATTTTCTTAGTAGTTCTTTTATCATTTAACTCTTTGATAAAAAGAAAAGTTTCCCAGTTCTATGAGAGCGAGCACAATTTGTTTGGGTAAGCGCAGCTTACATAGGGCGAGACTAATAAAATTCATATACTAACCATAAAAAACCGCTCCTTTTAAGAGCGGTCTTTTCATTTTTCACGAAGAAAAATCGTAAACTTATTCTTTGCCGTATACGTTATTTTCTTGCTCTTGAACTCGGATAAACGTGGTGCGCTTGGTCAGTTCTTTTAGCTTGGCTGCACCTACATACGTGCAGGTTGAGCGTACGCCGCCTAGAATATCTTGAATGGTGTTTTCAACCGGACCACGGAACGGCAATAAAACAGTTTTACCTTCTGCTGCACGATACTTAGCGACGCCGCCGGAGTGCTTATCCATCGCAGATTGGGAAGACATGCCATAAAACTTCATGTACATTTTGCCGTCTTTTTCAAGTAACTCCCCACCCGATTCTTCATGACCTGCTAGCATGCCACCAAGCATCACAAAGTCGGCTCCGCCACCGAATGCTTTGGATACATCCCCCGCACAAGAACAGCCGCCATCGCCAATAATCGTACCGCCTAAACCGTGTGCGGCATCGCCACACTCAATAATGGCTGAGAGTTGCGGGTAACCTACACCCGTTTTTACGCGTGTCGTACATACTGAGCCTGGGCCAATACCTACTTTCACTATATCCGCACCTGCGAGAATCAGTTCTTCCGTCATATCACCGGTGACAACATTACCAGCAGAAATTACTTTATCTGGGAATGCGGCGCGCACTTTAGAAACGTATTCACACAAGTGCTCGGAGTAACCATTAGCTATGTCGATACAAATAAAAATCAGCTCGTCGCTTAGGGCTAGAATATCTTGGGTTTTCTGGAAGTCGGCATCAGATGTACCGGTACTCACCATGACATTGTTCAACACGCTTTTATTAGCGGTTTTAACAAACTCCGCCCAATCATTTGTGGTGTAGTGCTTGTGAATTGCGGTCATGACACCATTTTCGGCAAGGGCTTTCGCCATTTCAAAACTGCCGACAGAATCCATATTCGCTGCAATGACAGGGACACCCGACCATTGACGACCACTGTGCTTGAATGTAAACTCGCGGGTTAAATTTACTTGGGAACGGCTTTTCAGGGTAGAACGTTTCGGGCGAAACAGGACATCTTTAAAACCTAACTTGAGTTCTTGTTCGATACGCATGGTATGCAATTTCCTTTAACTGTGTATTGCATGCCCGTAGAAAGTTGGCTGGCAGGCCGGCTTTCAAGCGCGAATCTCTTTGGCAGAAGAGTTTCACGTTTTTCGGACACAAAAAAACCGGAGCGTTGGCAGACGCTCCGGTTTTCAGCATTATAGGCACTTAAAGATTCCTGACAAGACTAATAATTGTAATTTTTTTGTGTTACCTTACCGAAGAAATCATACCCAAAACCCTACCTTTTTGCGTTTTATCCTATTCATTTCTCTGGTTTTTACCTCTTCAACGATACTACAACCTCTTTAATAACAACCAGTTAACGCTCATTAATTTTGGGGTTTATTTTTCTTTCAATCAACTGTATCAATAGCACTTATACTAATAACTAACTCTATTATTGAGGAGTACAGTCATGCTAAAGATCGCATTTTTCAGCTCTAAGTCTTACGACGAGCGAAGTTTTAATCACGAAAACGAGCATTATTCGTATGCTTTTGAGTTTCATGACTTCCGATTGACTGAGCAAACTGCTCGCTTGGCCTCTGGCTGCGAAGTGGTTTGCGCATTCGTGAATGACGATTTGTCTCAACCAGTACTACAACAGCTTGCTGATATCGGAGTTAAGGTTGTTGCTATGAGATGTGCTGGATTTGATCGCGTGGATCTCCATGCAGCTCAAGAATTAAACATCAAGATAGTGCGCGTTCCAGCTTATTCACCGGAATCTATTGCCGAGCACGCTGTAGGGTTAATGCTTTGCCTTAACCGAAAGTATCATAAAGCATACCAACGCACGCGCGATGCTAACTTCAACCTTGAAGGCTTGGTCGGCTTTAACTTTCACGGTAAAACCGCAGGTATTGTGGGCTCGGGTAAAATTGGTTTGGCGACCATGCGAATATTAAAAGGGTTAGGAATGGAAATTTTATGTTTCGATCCATACCAAAATCCTCAAGCTATCGATTTGGGCGTTAAGTATTGTGCACTAGAGGACGTCTATAAACACGCGGATGTCGTTAGCTTGCACTGCCCTTCGACTCCAGAAAACAAAAACATGTTGAACGCTGCTGCATTTGCCCAAATGAAAGATGGTGTCATGATTATTAACACCAGTCGTGGGGACTTGCTCGATTCTGCTGCCGCTATTGAGGCACTTAAGTCAGGTAAGATAGGGGCACTCGGTTTAGATGTTTACGACAATGAGAAGGAATTATTCTTCCAAGATAAATCAAGCGATGTGATTGTAGACGATGTGTTTAGAAGGTTGTCCGCTTGTCACAATGTGATCTTTACTGGGCATCAAGCGTTCTTAACAGAAGACGCCCTAAGTAGTATCGCTTCGGTAACACTACAAAACATTACGGACGTAATAAAAAATGGCGGCAGCATAAATGAAGTTGCTTCATAAGTGACTTAATAGCCCACTAAATCTTTACACCTAGGTACGTTAAACCTAAGCGCGTAAAATCTAAGTGCTTTACACAGAAGCGTAAGCCTTAGGATTGCCGCATAAAAGAAAGCCCGATAGTCATGATCTATCGGGCTTTCTCTTTAATGGCTATGTTACATGCTGACATCGGCTACCGAGTATTTTCTGTTTCGCCTGCTATAACTGCTTCTGCTGTGGCGTCTTGAATCGACAAAAACATCGATTTAACCTGCCCTGTTGGTGTTCGCATCGGGTTAAGAGTGACGTTTTGATACATAAACTCTGCCTGCTGCGTGATTGGGCGAACATTACGGCAACGGAACAAATACGGACGTTGACGCCAAGTGATAAAGCTGCGGCAACCCATATTGAATACAGGCTTTGCTTTAAGAACAAACCATTCTCTTGGGATTTCAGGGAACACCTCAAACAAAGACTTACCAATAGCTTCGTGCGCTTGTTTTCCACTGTGGTGGGTCATAAAGCCATTCCAAACCTGAATATTGTATTCACTATCCAGTACTACTAACCCCATTTCTGCGTTTTGTACTATATCCACCATCCAGTGGAACTGTTCGAATTCTGCAGGTAGATTCAGCATTACAGATCATCCTCCATTAAGTAAGCTAATTTGTTATCCAACAAAGGAAGAGATTCATCTACAAACATAAACAACAAGTCACAATTAATGTTCGTGCCGTCTATGTTGTAGCTTACTTCGAAGGTCATGGTTTTGGTGAACGATCCAGACGTGGACTGAATAATTGAATCGATTGGGATGTGTTGCCCCAATAAAACAGGAGAACTTTGGAAGAAGCGCACTTCGGACTGCTCGCCTAATCCGTTTAAGAACGAACCGACCAAAATGTTGGACACGTCCATTAACAACTCAAGTTCTTCATGCTCATTATCCGCTGGTAATTGCATGAGTTTGTTGATGTCGGTAACTGAAGAATCGCTAAGAAGTACAAGTGCCTCCCCTGCGATCCCTTCACCACTGAACCCTTGGCAAACCCCCGAAACTTGGTCATTGTCAGCCAAATCGCGTAGTGCCATGTGCAACTCACTGACTTCAAAAATATTTACATTAGGTAATGGTAAGTGCACAAACACATCGAAATGGCGAGCAAGCGCATCAGCCGCTCGACCAATCGCAACGTTGGCCACTTCCATGTATATGTCGCGCCTTTTAAGAACAGGGAGCTCAACCGCTGAGGGCATGTAAGTTTGTGGTTTTGTGGCTGGCTCAATAAGCGATTTTAGTGTTTCTTTTAAATCATCTTTGTTAATCGGTTTTTGCAAAAACGCTTTTGCCCCTAAGGACATCACTTTTTCTTTTGCTTTAGGCTGGATATCCCCCGATACCACCACCACTTTAATGTCTATTCCGCGTTTCCCAATCTCTTCAAGCGTACCGTATCCATCCAGTTCTGGCATGGTAAGGTCGAGAAACATCAATTTGAATTCACGCGTTTGAAGTTGTTCTAATGCATCGAGTCCATGAACAGCAAAAGTTATATCTGCCCCAAGCGAAGCAGGAAGTGAACGTGCCATCTGTTTACGGGCTAATGCGGAGTCGTCACAGATAAGAATAGGAAATGACATTGATTCACCATAGGTCGCGTATGAAATACATACTTAAAATAATTGCTTATACCCAAACCATAGTACTTTTTTCACTAAATTTTTACTTGGGCATCTTTAAACAGAATGGTGAACTTTAACACATCTAAAGAGAAAATCAGCGCAAGATTCCCACCACTTCTATATACAATATAGGATATAAATAAGCTAAGGAACGGCATATTGTGTAACCGATTAATTATTAATCATATTTTACCAATATGGCGGTTTTATCACGCTTAGTCTTAGGGTTACGATATCAGTTCATTTTGTTGCAAATGCAAAAAGGCCTTCCGTTTAGGAAGGCCTTTCATTAATTCTTTTGTTTGGCAACGTTTCGAGCGTTACCAATATTGCAATCTAAGCTTTTGCAGTGGTGAGTTTCTTAGGAACTTCTATAACGCTTTGGCGATAACTGAACCACAAATAGGTAATAACAATGGAGAAGTAAAGATAGGTTAATGAAAACACTAAAGGAGAAGTCATTAAGCCTTCGTTTACACCAATCATTACGCCAGAAACAGTAATGGTGAGCTTAGAAAGCATGCCGCAAAGTAGAAGTACCACTGCTAATGCCGGGAAGCGAGTACTACGGAAACAGAACCAGTAGCAGCTACCAACAGCCAACGCTGAAACAGCAAGCCCTAGCATGAAAGAATGAAAGTGATCCGCAGAAGCAACACCCGCAGATACAGAAGCCAGCAATATTAAAATCAGTTTCATATATTCACCATTACCTAAATTAAGGGAATGTGTCCTTTCATTATCGAAATCTTAGTTTTCAGCGTCATTTTGCGCATTTATCGCTCAATTTCAAGTAAAAAAATGTTACATAACGTTGATTTTTTTCTTACATAAACACGCATTTACAAATGGTTAACACCAGAAACATTTACTTACACTCGCAAAGCCTGATTTTTCAATTGAAATGCAGTTTAATAAAAATATATTCACATAAAATTAACATTCTAAATTCTCATCACTAAAGCAATGGAAATTCTGTTTTCGAGAGCTCGATCATCACATCCCCCCCTTAGTTGTGAGTTACCATTTAATTTTCACAACCATTAGAGTCTTACTTTGTTCGATAGTACTTATGGCGTTGTCATTCAGCGCAACTTCAAAGCGCTCTACGTCGATTTAGCTTTTGCCAATATCTACGGGTTTAGCACGGTAGATGAGATCTATAGATTAAGCAGCCTGCTCGATCTCATCGCGCCTAGTGATCACGAAGAAGCCATCGATACCTATCGAATGATTTTGACTGATCAGCAACGGCCAAGAATGCACTCCTCTGTTAATATCGATAGAAATGGTAGAGAGTTCTCAGTGCTGGCAATTGATCATGTTATCGAATGGGAGGGGAAACCTGCTTTGCAAGTGACCGTCATTGATATGTCAACTCAGGAAGAAGCGTTGATACAGCTTCGTGAGAATGAAAGGCGCTACCGTGAATTGGTAGAAGGTTCACTTCAAGGCATACTTGTTCACCGCGATTTTGATCCTCTATTGGTCAATCAAACCTACGTGAAAATGCTGGGTTATTCTGACGTTGAATCTTTTATGCAGACAGCTTCCGTTCTCGATCATATACCGGTCAATTATCAAGAGGTCGCTCTGTCTCGATATCAAATGTTGCTCGATGGAGAAAAAACCAGCCAAAACGTCACCGTCAGAAACACACGACTAGATGGGTCCACCGCTTATTTTAAGCTCTCCGAGCGCTTAATTGATTGGGATGGTCAGCCCGCCGTACAAGTTTCTGTGCTGGATGTTACAGAGCAACTCTTTATGGAAGAAAAGCTCACCTATCAGGCGAATCACGACTCCCTCACAGGGCTTCATAATCGTCGGTTCATGACAACGACTTTAGAAAATCGCCACTACCTCGACCAATCGATGAGCTGTATTTTGATTGACCTGGACGACTTTAAATCGGTCAACGATAAGTATGGGCATTCCGGTGGAGACAAAACGCTCAAGGCGTTTGCTGCCGTATTAAACGAGGTGTTGGGCGACCAAGCATTTAGCGCACGATGGGGAGGGGAAGAATTCATTGTATGCATGAGTGACTATAAATACGAGCAAGCACTTTGCTACGCTCAGGCAATACGATCTAAGGTAAACAAATGGGGCTTTAAAGAAGCCACAACAGCTTCATTTGGCGTCGCTTGTTCTAGTGACGAAGACTCCAATTACAACACGATGATCCAACGAGCAGACCGTGCATTGTATGAAGCGAAAAAACTTGGAAAAAATTGCATCGTCACCACAGACAAAGACTTTTACAGCTAATTCAACCTTTCATTAACATCATTCCAACACTGTCAATACCTACCCCTAACTAATGAAACTCTGATCCCGAAATTATTCCGAATTTATGTTGAAAAAGGGATTCCAATCACATCGGGATTGTTTATAATCCGCGCGCACCTCTTGTGTCTTTTTTTGATAAAGACAAAAAATATTTTAGAACCTAACAAACCCTCACGGGTGGATTGAGATAAGAAATGAAAAAAATCGATAGAGCGATGCGAATTCTACTGGCTGGATTCTGTATCAACCTTTGCCTAGGTATTCTGTACGCCTGGAGTGTTTTTAACAAAGCATTAGTAAGTGACTTTGGTTGGAGCGCTTCCGACGCATCGCAGCCCTACGCAATCGCCACGATTACTTTTTCTATCTGTCTTCTTGTTGCTGGCGTACTTCAGGACCGTATGGGTCCTCGAAACATTCTTATTTTGGGCACAACGCTCACCGGTCTTGGCATGATAGGTTCAAGCTTTGCGGATTCCGTTCTTCTAAGAAAGGTTTAGTGAATGGCTTAATTGCTGCCGGATTTGGTTTAGCAGCGGTTTACCTAGCCCCAGTTACATCAGCACTTATTTCTTCTTACGGAATTAACTCAAGCTTTATGATCTTGGGTATTGGTGTATTGATCATTGCTGTTCCGCTGGCTTGTACCATCAACAACCCACCAGCAGGTTACACACCAGAAGCACCAAAAGTGAAAGCAGGTAAAGCGCCTGTTGTCACCAAAACGCCAACCGACATCACTTGGCGTAACATGCTAAAAACGCCTCAGTTCTACTCCTTATGGATTATGTACGCGTTCGCCGCATCAGCTGGTTTGATGATCATCGGTAACATCACAAACATTGCTAGCGTTCAAGCAAACCTACCTAACGCGGTTTATCTAGCGTCTATTCTTGCCGTGTTCAACTCAGGCGGTCGTGTTGCAGCTGGTATACTTTCAGACAAAATAGGTGGCGTGCGCACGCTTCTTTTGGCGTTCGTTCTTCAGGGCATTAACATGGTTCTGTTTGCAACCTTCACTTCAGAATTCACACTGATCATCGGAACAGCTATCGCTGCGGTTGGCTACGGTACTTTGCTTGCTGTATTCCCATCTATTACCGCGGAATACTATGGTCTTAAGAACTACGGTACTAACTATGGTGTTCTTTATACATCTTGGGGTATCGGTGGTGCAATTGGTGCTGCGGTTGTTGGCTACTCAATGGCGAATGGCACTGGATTTGGGTTGGCTTACACCATCTCAGCAGTCATGATGGGCGTTTGTGTTGTACTTGCACTGGTTACTAAGCCAATCACTGAAGAGAAAGCGGAGTCACTTAAAGCTTCTGCTTAAATCTTATTGAACATCTTCTCTAAAAGAGCTTACCCTCAGGGGCAGGCTCTTTTTGTTTATATGTATTTTAATGCGCCCTACTCCCGAACTCGCACCAGACTATTACCACAAAAACTTTCAGCTTCTTCTCGACCACGCGCTTGGCATCTATGGCGACCTTTTATTGGAAGAAGAATTACTCTGGATCGATCGATTCCAATCACTGAGTGTGTCGTCTCAGTGCTTGCTCATAAGAATGCTATCGCGTAAAGGTGAGTGGTTTCGAAGCGATAAGCTCGTTTACGAAGAAATAGAAGATATTCAAACGAGCTTAATTGAACTCGAACAGCAAAGACTTATTCTGTTACCCGCTTCCCTTAGTGCAAAAACGCTTGCGCATGAACTACTCACGAAACCTGAAATCGTCGCTCTTTTCCCTTCGGCTGGTAAATCGCTTCCGAAAGCAACCATCATAGCCACATTATCAGAAGAAGAAATAAACACGGGGCAACTTCAATTTTCATGTATTCAATTGCTCCACGCTAAATTGATGCCGATTTTTACAGCGCTGTTTTTCACCAATACCCAGCAGGATTTCACTCAATTTGTATTGTCCGATCTTGGTCTTAATCAATTCGAAAGCTACAAACTTAGCCGTGAGCTTCGCTACTTTAACCACCGCGATGAGCTGGATTTATTACTCCAAATCAGTGAACTCAACAATCAATATTATGAACAACGAAAACCGACGTTAGAACAAGTAAATCATTGGTTAGGCGAGCTCCCACCAGCCTGCACCCACAATGACATCAACAACAAGAGATCTCACTTAGTTAATAAGCTGGCACGCGATTTAGAGCGCTTCGAACAATACGATTCTGCTGTAGATTGGTTCAGCGAAAACACCCTCCCCCCTAGCCGGGAGAGACGAGCTCGCATATGGGAGAAGCAAGATAGAAACGAACAAGCATTACAACTTGTGAGAGAGATGATTGACTCTCCCTATGATGTCGATGAAAAGGAAGTAGCTCAACGAATTGAACGCAAGCTACTTAGGAAATTGGGGCAAAAAGCCAAGCAACAAAAGAAACCGAATATTGAAGAAACATTCATCGAGTTGGATTTGTCTCAAAATAGGGTTGAGATCGCCTCTCAGCAGCATTTTAGCCATGAGGGCTGGGATGTGTTTTATCTCGAAAACGGCTTTTTAAATGGGTTGTTTGGCTTAGCGTTTTGGGATTGTATTTTTGCGTCTGTGCAAGGTGCGTTCAACCATGCTTATCAATATCGACCATTAGATCTTTATCGTCCCGAGTTTTCACAAATTAGAGAAATTGAATTAGACCAAGCTTTTAAAGAATTTTTGAACTGTGGCTACGAAACCCTAGAAAAACGTTATATAGAAAAGCAAGGAAAAGCTAACCCCTACGTGATTTGGGAATTGTTTACACCAGAACATATCCAACTTGCAGAACGCGCATTGCCTAAAGAAAAATTAGCCGACTTATTTAAAGTGATGCTGTCTGACATGCGGAACTTCCGTGCAGGACAACCCGACTTGGTCGCATTTAAAGGTGCTCAGTTTAAGTTTATTGAAGTAAAGGGACCTGGAGATAAACTGCAGCAAAACCAAATCCGCTGGTTACAGGTATTTCAGAAGATAGGAATAAACGCAGAAGTTTGCTACGTCAATTTCCCCAGAAAAAATTCAAAATAATTTGTCATTTTTTACAAGTTTATAAGTCGCTGGTTATTGGTCACATTTTATACACTGCCATCTGTAAGTTATTGGTTTGTACCTTTCTCAATTTTGGTCTAAGGCGAGATCTGATGATCTAACTTGAATTCGTTGTCTATAATCCGATTGAGAATCACCCTTTTGTTCGGGTTATTCGCTCTGAGAATCATTCCAAAGTGGGGGGATTTAACATGGGTATTCAAGACAAAATTGAAGACTTGGAACAACAGATTTTCATCGCGTGTTCTGAAGGAAATTTCGACCAAATGTACTTGCTAGAAAATGAACTGGAACAGCTAAGAGGTCGAATTGCTTTTGGAATGGAGGAAGATCCCTATGCGTTAAGCGGCTCGTTCTTAACCGACGACTAGGGTAAATTACCCCGTACGCATTATCCAAACGATTCAAACAAATGGCGATAATAGCCATTTATCAAAAACCCCGGTCAGCAAGCTCCGGGGTTTTTGATGCGTATCGTATTTGTTGCCCTTACGCCTTTTAAAAGCCTTATAGGTCTAGTGCTTTCAATGCCGCCAAAGACTTTGAAAGAATCGACTCCAGTTTACCGCGCGTGGCTTCAAATCGTTCAATCGGTTGATCGGATATTTCAATTTGTTCGAGTTCTTTTCGCAGTGCTACAAGCCCCATGCTGGATGCTGAACCTTTTAACTTGTGAGCGATGGACGCTACTTTTTCTTGTTCGCTTTCTTGTACTGCATTTAGGATATTCGCCCACTCTGCGGAAGATGAATGCGCAAATACAGTAATGAACTCCTGCACTTTTTGCTTTCCTAGTACTTTGACATCTTGCTTCAATACTTTTTCATCAATCAAGTCTGGGATATCTTCGCATGGTTCATCTATAACGCGATCTTGATTGCTAACGGCTATACCTTCATCTTGTTTGTTAAGGCTCTCCTCAGCATCAATAGAAGGGCTCACAGTAGACTTTGGCAGACTGTCGAAAGGTTCTTCGCCGTCGAGCATTTTGGCTAACGTAATAGCAAGCAATTCTCTTTCTATTGGTTTTGGGATAAAAGCATCAAAACCGGCCGCTAGATATTCTGTCACTTCTTCATCAAACACATGCGCAGACACCGCTACCATTGGCGTCAGTTCACCACCGATACTCGCAGACTTTTCCCGTTCGATCTTTCTAAGCCGGTCTAGTAAATCGACGCCATTACAATCTGGTAAATTGATATCCAACATAACAATATCAAAAGCTTCAAGCTGTATTCTTTGCTCTGCTTCCAAACCAGTCATCACGGTAACAACGTTGTGCCCTAGGTGTTGCAAAAACCCTTCTGCAACCACACAGTTAACTGGATTATCTTCAACCAAAAGCACGTTTGCTTGTCTGGTATTCAAAGAAATAGATGCCTCTTTCACTTCGCATTCTTCACTGCCAATTTCAAGGGGCAGACGAAACCAAAACCGGCTACCTTCGTCCAATTCAGAATGCAGGCCAATTTCCCCGCCCATGGCTTCTACCAGTTTCTTGCTAATGGCTAAGCCTAATCCCGTTCCACCTACCTGATTTTCCCCTCCAGACGCTTGGGTGAACGCATCGAATAAAGTATCTAGCGATGATTGTTCAATCCCGATACCGGTATCGGAGATTTCAAAATAGATCTGTTCCGGATATTGTTTGTCTCGACCAACGTAAATATCGATTTCACCTTCTTGGGTAAACTTAACGGCATTCCCCACCAAATTGGTCAAAACTTGGCATATCCTTATCGAATCGCCAATAAAATAACGTCCAATGTCCATTTGTACTTCTTGGTAGACCTGCAACCCTTTTTCCGTTGCTCGGCTTGATAACATTTGAGTGACGTCACCAACCAAACTGACCAAGTCAAAGTTTCTTGGCACCACTTTTAAATGCCCAGCTTCAATTTTTGAGTAATCCAACACATCATTAATGATGTTTAACAAACTCGTACCACTTCGATCAATGATATCTGTATATTGATGCTGTTCTTCGGTAAGTGGTGTTTCTTTAAGAAGATTGGCCGTGCCAAGTACACCGTTCAAAGGGGTTCTTATTTCATGGCTGATGGTGGCTAGAAACGCCGATTTCGCTCGATTCGCTCGTTCAGCTTCATTTCTCGCTTTGGCATGATTGAGTACTTCAAGGTTGAGTTTTTGGTTGGTGTTCTTTAACTCTACAGTGCGATGGTCGACGATTTCTTCAAGATGCTCTTTATGTCGTTCCAATTCCTGTTTGGCTTGCGCTTCTCCCTCCGCAACGACTTTGAGCGTTTGGGCGGTATCACGAGCCACCAGTATTGCCCGTCCCATATCTGCCAACTCATCCTGCCCGTGTACTTTCATATCTATATCGAGACGCCCTTCAGCAACAGAAAATAAAGCAGAAGAGTACTGGTTCAAGCGCACAACCACAGATTGATAAACCACTTTCCAAATAATGATGCCCACGATCGAAAGCCCCAAAATGGAAAGCAAAATCAAAGTCCACTGAGCCATAGTGAGCGTTTGAGATACATTAGCAATGGCAATTGAAGAACTCTTATTGGAAGAGTCAACCAATTGGTTAACAATATTGTTTAACTGGGCAAATAACTCATGAGTCTTAGCGTTCAAACCGTTCGCTAATTCTTCATTTTGGTGTCTTTGCATAAGCAGTTCAAAGATCTGATTACTGGCTTGTAATTCATCAATTAGAGCGCTCATTTTCACGGAGCGAGTTGGATCTTCTACCGATCGAACCCGACGTTCCATGATAGTAAGGTTTGAATCGAACTGGGTTTTCAGCTCTTGGATACGTGGGAATACCGTGACACTTTTTACTTCTTCAATCTGGGTGAGCAAGCGATAAGCCAGCAAATGAAGCTCGTGAAGCCTTTCCGTCAGATCCATATCCACTTCAACTAAGGTATCCAACGCTTTATAAGCCAATTCGGAATCGTTGTTTTCCAATAGGTCGTAAACATGAGCAACATTGGCAACAGCCACAGTGCTTGAATTCAATACCTGTGTACGAGCTAGACCTTCAAGTTCATCGGCTTTCAAGCGCATTAATTCCACTGAATGACCAATCTCTCGGGTGAGCTTTAGGCGTTTTTCAACGGAAAGCCCCAGTTCCGCGAGGTTATCTATGATGCTTTGAACGTTAAACTCTAAGCGGTCAAGCAAGGTATTATCGAAAGAATCTGAGCCAAGTAACTTGATATGAGAGAGGAGCTGATTAAGCTCAGAGAACAACATTTGACCATATCGCTTCACTTCCTCTGAATTCTCGGAATTAGAGAGCAGCTGTGCGGAATAAACGATACGCGAGCTTAATTCCGACACCTGACGCGCCTCTAGCATCGCTGGGATCGCATCATTAGTTACCTGCCGCTCCGTTTTGGCGACAAGCGAAAATCCGGCAATTCCGATGACAGATGCCATAACCATCAGCGATGCGATCGCGATGAAGGAGTATAGGAGCTTACTGCCTATACTCGAAGGGGATAACAACATAGTTGCCTCAAGCGAAAAAATAGAATTCAACGGTAAACATTGTGTTTATATTCAAGCTACCGCAAGATGCGGTATTCAGTTATATTTTGCCGTGATTATCCAGTAGATACTAACCATCATGCTTAGAACACTCACATATTTTTCATCGTCAGTGCCTGTACGCGCTATACACTACTCTATCTTGGTCTCTGGAAGTTTGATCTTATCTGCTTTTCCTGTTTTGGCTATGGAAAAAATCGTGACTGCGGAAAAAGCTGTATCTGTAGAGAAAACTTTGTCTGTGGAAAATATTGCGGCTCCGGAAAAAATCTGCGCAATTTACCCTCACCTAAAAGATTCGTACTGGCTTTCCGTTAACTATGGCATGGTTGAAGAAGCGAAGAAACAACAAGTCGAATTAAAGGTTCTGGAGTCTGGCGGCTACCCTAATATCGCGCGCCAAACACAACAAATTCAAGAGTGCCGCTCTTGGGGCGCTCAAGCAATCATATTGGGCACTGTGTCACCAAGCGCATACCAAAACAATCTTAACCTTCTGGCTCAAGGTATTCCTGTATTTCAAACCGTAAACCAACTCAAAACGAATGCTGAAACAAAAAACATTGTACATGGATACGTTGGCGTGGATTGGTACAACATGGGTTACGAGACCGGTCAATACTTAGAAGGTTTACACCCTAAAGGCAGCGGGAATGTTCGCATCGCTTGGCTGCCTGGTCCTAAGCAAAGAGGTGGAACAAAACCCGTTGAGCAAGGTTTTCTTGATGCAATTAAAGACAGCGATGTTAAGGTTGCGGTATCGATGTGGGAAGACAACGACAAAGAGTTACAGCGTAACTTGGTGCAGCATGTTTTAGAAAAAAATGACGTTGAATACATCGTTGGCAGTGCTGTAGCAATTGAAGCGGCAATCAGTGAAGTGCGCATTGCCAAGCGTAAAGACGTTAAGTTGGTTGCGACGTATTTGAGCCACGGAATTTATCGCGGCTTAAGACGAGGTAGAGTCGAATTTGCCCCTACTGACAAGATGGTTTTACAAGGAAAAACATCCATCTTGCAAGCAACGCGCTTTCTTCGAGGTCAGCCCTACGATTCAGTATACGCCCCTAAAATTACACCGCTTACCGCAGGGGATATACCTAAAAAAATTGTTGTAGATTCGTTATCTCCTGCTGAATATCGTCCTGTTTATATGTGGTCACCAACTCCTGATTCCAATTAGAGACATGCTCGCGCGAGTTTGCAGAATTGCTCCCCGTTTGTTGTGTTTTGTCATAAAACGTTGGCACAATAGCAAAGCGAATCATTCATGGAGTTAAGAATGCAAAAAACAATAAGAAAAATGCCCGCTCATAAAAACATTGCTCTGGTTGCGCATGATAATCACAAACCAGAATTGCTGCGCTGGGTAACAGAGAACAAAGAAAAGCTTCAAGGACACTTTCTTTATGCTACCGGGACCACAGGCCACATGCTCAGTAAAGAGACAGGCTTGGCTATTAAAAGTTTGATAAGTGGACCAATGGGCGGGGATCAACAATTAGGTGCGTTAATATCAGAAGGGAAAATTGACCTAATGGTATTCTTTTGGGACCCACTCAATGCCGTACCACATGATCCTGATGTAAAGGCGCTTCTGCGCATTGCAAGTGTTTGGAATATTCCTGTGGCAACAAACCGAGCGACAGCTAACTTTCTATTTGCTTCCACTTTACTCAATGAAGAAGTAGATATAGAAATCCCCGACTACGATGCGTATCTAGCAAAACGAACCTAACTCAGTCTAGATGGTGGTTTAGATAACAGCACAAGTTAGTGCGCTTATATCCAGCTGTAAGCTTGACCGTCAATATAGTAAAAACGCCGAATGATCGTCATTCGGCGTTTTTCCTTTATATACCCAAGTGACCTCAAGGTGCAGGATTCAGAGCCTCATATTCTGCTTCAATTCAAGGAAAAGAACGCAATGGAATGACGAGTCCTTTTCAAGTTCTTAAACGATGAAGCGAGGCAGAATATGGGCTCCCAAGGGCGAGTTTAACTGGCTTTCATACTTCGTTATCGATTCTTGATTTAGAACCACTAGATCTTCAAATCGATGCCTTGCCTGAAAGCCAGTTAACTCTCGCTGAACCTAGCATCTTGAGGTTACTTGGGTATAAGGATATTTCTGATATCTGGAAAAAATGCTATTTCCGTTTAAATACCAGTGAAGCGTTAACTGAAACTGTAGGTGAAATAGCAATCGCTCCTACGGTTTCAGACAGCGCTTCTAAGTTTGCTTCAGGTACGCCAAAGCTTGCTGCACTAACAATAACAGGCTTGACCGAGCTAACGACAATGTACTGAGGCGTGTTAATCACCAAAAGAGACAACGTCACTTTTTTATCCATTCCGTAGAAATTTAACGTAGCATCAATATTCTTGATAGTAGGTTCAGTAAGGCTTGATACTTCCGCGAGGTCGACCTTACCTTTCAGTGTCGCTTTAGGGTATCTACCCGTATCGAAAAAAAGTTCACTCAACCTCTGATTACGAATAGGAACAATCGTGTCTACAGATGCCAATTCGATCTCTAAAGTGAACTTGCCACTCGCATCGATTCTGCCATCAATTTCCGTGAATTTAGCAGGCTCAACGATGTACTGCTTCTTGATGGTCGCAAAGTTTACCGATGAAACATTCGAATCTAACAAGTAATGATGGTGCGCTGAATGCGCTGGTGATAGCAATAGAATGGGTAAAGAGAATAAGGTTGATATTGCTAATAGTAGTCGGGCTGACTTTTTCATACTCAATTCCTTTCGAGATTCTTAACGCCCTTCTTCTTTCGAAAGCAATTTACACTCAGTGCTTTTTGAACAATCTATAAAGAAAAGGCTGTGATTTTGTAAGACGAACAGCGCTTACGCATTGTTCGTACTAGTAAATCACAGCCGAATGTCTCATAGATAATAAATTTAATGCATATCATAGGGTATACAGATCTTTTGCTATTCACCCCATATGGCTAATTCATTACCGCTAGGCTCCTTAAATTGAAATCGGCGTCCACCCGGGAACTCAAAAATAGGTCGTGTTATTTCGGCGCCTTGAGATTTAACGATGTCGAATGAGGTTTCAAGATCATTGCTATACAAAACAAGAAGCGGCGCTCCGTCGTTTGCAGCGCTCACTACATCCGATTGAAAGAATCCCCCCATCAAACCCTTAGCGGTAAAAGCGGTGTACTCTTCCCCATAATCGGTAAACTCCCACTGAAATGCTTCCTCAAAAAACAACTTAGTTTCTTTTAGATTGTTCGCAGCAAATTCAATGTAATTGATTGAGTGATGTTCAAAATCAGTAGGCGACGACATGTTTGCTTCTCCAATTAAAGTCGAGCTGATCTGCGGTTTTCAAGGCAAGTTCCATTTTTGAAAGCCGGGACACAAGTTGTAAACTCATGTCTATACCCGCCGTCATTCCCGCAGAAGTAATGATTTCCCCATCCTCTACCCAACGAACGTCTTTAACAAGTTTCACATCTGGAAATTGCTGTGCGAGATCATCTAAATGCTGTTTATGCACCGTTACACGCCTGTCGGTTAGCAATTTCGCTTGAGCGAGTAAAAATACCCCATTACACACAGAGGAAACTATTTTGACTTTCGTTGATTGCTCCTGAAGCCAACGGATCACTCGGCCGTTTTTCATCTCATGGGAGTACACGCCTCCTGAAACAATCAATACATCTAATTCTGGATGGTTATGGATGGAGCGATGTGGAACCACTTGATAGCCATGCCTTGCGGTAATGGTATCGCCGGATTCACTGATCAGATAAGGGAGGAACTGCGCGTCGAAGTTTGCTGCGAATTTATTAGCCGTCGCAAACACTTCGTAAGGACCGGTAAAGTCGATGGGTTCTGCGTATTCATAGATAAAAATCCCGATATTCATGGTTACCCTAGCCTATTTATTTTTTGATAACGGGGTAACCTCCTTCTCTCAATTCTTCCACAAATACAGAAGGTTGAGCGCCGTACATTACCCACGCTTTAGATTTTGCCCGAGTTAAAGCAACGTAAAACAAACGACGCTCCTCAGCATGGGCATAAGTATCTTGGGTTTGAATAAGTGCACTATCGAGATGGTGTTGTCGTTCCATTGCTGGGAACTGACCTTCATCAACACTCAAAATAAAGACAAAATCCGCTTCCTGACCTTTACTTGCATGGCATGTCATAAACTTTATGTCCAAGTTAGAGCAAGATTTTTGCCAATCTTTTAATTGCTCTGGACAGTGGTAATGGTTACGCCCTAGCAGTAATACCTCTTTTTTTGAGGTCTGTTTTTTGTCTAGTTCCAGAAGGGATTTTTCAAGTATAGCCATATGCAACAAAGTAATAGACTTTTGTTTCACCGTCTTGTGGCTTGTCACATTTTTATGCAATTGAGATGGGTTTTGTTGTATGAACTTATTAGCGACTTCCCCTAGCATATTGTTAAAGCGGTATGTGGTATCCAAGTAATGGATAGAAGCACCAGGGAATCGAGAATCGAAGTCTGTTGTTAGGCTCACATCAGCACCAGCAAACCGATATATAGCCTGCCAATCGTCTCCTACAGCGTATAGAGAAGCCTGCTGCTTAGTTTTTGGTTGGTGGCAAATCGCCTCCAACAACTCAAGCCGAGCCGGTGAAATATCTTGATATTCATCGACCATAACATAGCGCCACTGAGGTCGATACTTGCCGCTCGCAACGTATTTGGTTGCCTTAGTGATCATGGTGTGAAAATCGATCTGGGTGTTGTCTTTCAGCATTTGACTCCACGCCTGATAACATGGCCAAACAAGCTGCAATTCACTGTTTAAACGAGAATAGTCTTCATGATCGATAATACGCTGCTGTATTTGCTTTTTACCGATGTTCATTGCGCACAACTGTTCTAGCTGTTTTTGTAACCACGCGATGAGTTTAGGGTTCTCGGACTGGGATCCTAGCTCTTCATCCCCTTTTAAATAGGCAATTGGCCATTGAGAAAGATGTTTTTGCCAGCGCTTAAATTGATTTTGCGTTGCCCAATGTTGTTTTAGCCATTGAACACACCAAGCTTGCTTCATGCTATCGTTGGTTGCCAATGGCGTAATTTCTATCGACTCATTTTCAACATGACGAATGATTTCTAACCCTAATTGATGAAATGTTTTTACCGTAATGGCATGCCCATCACTGCCTAGTTTGCTTTCTAAACGCTGACGCATTTCGTCTGCCGCATCACGCCCAAACGCCACCATAAGCAATTCTTCTGGTTTGGCTTGATGGCTTTGAAGCAAATAAGATACGCGAGCCGTGAGGACACTTGTTTTACCCGTTCCCGCTCCTGCCAGTATTAGGTTATGGTCATTGTTCATCAAAACAGCTTGTTGCTGAGAAAGGTTTAGTGGGCTCGATTCGCACTGTGCAAACAAGACTTGCCAATATTCACGCTCTTTCTCTAGCCAGTCTAAATTTCGTGATTTCTGATTCTCAAACCCATTTCCTAACCAGTCTGATACCTCGACCATGGCTTTGGGCATTCGCTGCTCGGCTTCTTCTAAACTCATATTCAACAGAGAAAAGTCGTTAACGACGCTGTCCGTCCAGCTTTGAAGCTGGGAGGTTTGTAGGTAAGAAGGTTGATTTCTAATTAGGGTAAGCGCTTCGCGCCATGCGGGCAGTTTTTCGTTTAGGCTCTGACA
This sequence comes from Vibrio penaeicida, assembly GCF_019977755.1. Lineage (NCBI taxonomy): Bacteria > Pseudomonadati > Pseudomonadota > Gammaproteobacteria > Vibrionales > Vibrionaceae > Vibrio > Vibrio penaeicida. The sequence goes on from NZ_AP025145.1 coordinate 1,262,531, forward strand.
TTGGTGAAAATGCCAGTCAGAATATTCTTTCTGAGCATATTGAATAAAAGCATTGCAGTCCGCCCAAGGTAAACCTTGCACCAACCAAGCTTGTTGAGTGCTGTTTTTTTCATGCGCATGAAAAACTAAACTGCCCCAGACTAAACCACGCTTCAATGTAATCGAGCCATCCCATACCGAAAAGGGAATATGCTCTTCACTTTGCGCGGAGTTCAAAACCAGTTTGTCGTCTTCGACACTGACTTCATTGTATTCCGTCTGAATTAAAAACTTGGCAGATCGTGATGCCGCTAACTGCATTGAGTGAACCCTGATTCGGTATTATTTCGTCTATGGGGAATCTTAAATCACACCGGGTTGTAGAACAACGCTAAGTCTAAGCTCATCGGCTATTAATTCACCATACACACTTTTTCTTGGTGCTAAGTCATATCCTTGATACTGTCGTTAGTTACACTAGTGCGTGTTACTCTTTGACAAAAAAGAAATTATAAACTGTGCCTCTATTGACTATTTTTCGCCACTACTGGTCTAATAAAACCATTAATTACAGCGTTCGCATCACTATTGCCCTTATTGGGGTTGTTATCCCTTGCTGGTTTTACGAACAAAACACGGCCATTGTCCCGCTAATCTTAGGCATAATTGCCGCTGCTCTAGCAGAAACTGACGACAGCTTTTGGGGAAGAATGCGTGCGCTTATTCTCACCTTTGTCTGTTTTGCCATCGCAGCGTTTTCCATTGAGCTTCTGTTTGATCTTCCCATTTTTTTCGCCATTGGATTATTCGCGTCAACCTTTACTTTTATCATGCTAGGAGCGATAGGTCCCCGCTACGCCAGTATTGCCTTTGGCTCTCTATTGATCGCGATATATACCATGCTAGGCGCTCACGAGAGCCCCAATATATGGTTTCAACCCGTTATGCTTTTAGCGGGTTCGGCTTGGTATTACTTTATTTCCATGATTTGGCAGATATTTTGGCCAATGCAGCCCGTGCAACAAAGTTTAGGCAATGTATTTGAAGAACTGGCCAATTATTTGGATGCCAAAAGTGAGCTATTCCACCCTGTAACCAATTTGGCACCTCAACCTCACCGAATTCGTGAAGCCAGCTTAAACGCCGCAACGGTTACCTCTCTGAACCAGTGCAAAGCAACATTGCTGTCTCGTTCTAAGCGTGGGCATATAGACGGGCCAAGCGACCGTTTTCTCAACATTTATTTCCTTGCGCAAGACATTCATGAGCGAGTCAGTTCTACTCACTACCGTTATCAAGACCTAGCGGAGCAGTTCAAACACAGCGACGTGCTCTTTCGCTTTAAACACCTGCTCCAAACACAAGCAAACGCCTGTCGACAGATATCCAAATCTCTGCACTTAGGTAATCAATACGATCACGACGACAAAAACGCTGAAGCCTTAAATGAACTTAACGATTCAATTTTGTTTTTGCAGGAACAAAAAAGAACAGATTGGTCCCTATCTCTTAGCCAGTTAAGTTATCTATTCAGAAATTTATCTACAGTTGAAAAGCAACTTAGTAATGTCAGCAACCCCGACGTTAAGCAAAACGCAGAGGACGATGTACTAGACGATACCACCGCACATACCCCAAAGGCGATGTGGTTACGAATTAAAAGCAACATGACACCTAGCTCCATTCTGTTCCGTCACGCGGTTAGAATGTCGATTGCTTTAACTGCTGGATATGGTTTGATTCAAGCTTTCGACATAGATAAAGGGTATTGGATCTTACTCACCACCCTTTTTGTATGCCAGCCAAACTACAGTGCAACTAGGCAAAAACTGACGGCGCGAGTTATCGGTACAATTGCAGGTTTGCTGGTCGGTGTTCCGCTGCTCACGTTTTTTCCTTCCCTAGAGAGCCAGCTCGTCTTTATCGTCCTTTCCGGTATTCTGTTTTTTGCCTTTCGTATTAATAACTACGGTTTTGCCACCGCCTTTATAACCCTATTAGTATTATTCTGTTTCAACCAATTAGGCGAAGGGTTTGCCGTTGTGCTACCTCGTTTAACAGATACGTTAATCGGGTGCGCCTTGGCGGTACTGGCCGTCGCATTTATCTTGCCGGATTGGCACTCGAAACGATTGCACAAAGTGATGGCAGAATCGGTTATCGCCAACCAAAGCTATCTCGCTCAAATTATTGGTCAGTATAGAGTTGGGAAAAAAGACACATTGGCATACCGCATTTCGCGACGTGATGCTCACAATAAAGATGCGAGCCTGAGTTCTTCAATCAGCAATATGCTGGTTGAACCTGGTAAATATCGGTCTGCCGTCGACGAGAGCTTTCGCTTCCTTACCTTGAATCACGCATTACTCAGCTATATATCTGCTTTGGGTGCCCACCGAACGCGTTTACAAGATGAGACTATCCACCAGCTTGTTTTGGATTCGCACAGAGCCATTCACAAGCACCTTGAGATCCTTCATAAACAGCTGAATGACCAATGTGAAGAATGCGATACGTCTGTTATCGAAGAGACAGATATTGAAAAGCGGTTAAGTGAATGGCGAGATGAAGATGAAAGCTCGGCTCGATTGGTCTTGCAACAACTTCATTTGATCTATCGAATGCTACCTGAGCTTCATTCGTTAGCGGCGAAATTTGCGGTAAGAGTTCCGAATAGCGCTCAATAGCTGTGCCCTCGTTGCGTGCTCTGATGCTCATCCGAATACGATCTTTTCCTTCTCCTATTGGTCATCCCCTTTCTGCATTGTCACTTCCTACAAATGTGTTTATGGGTAAAGATCACATATCTTTTATTATTTACTCATTTTCTGACAAAAATTGAACAAACGACGATTTCGATGCTCTTAATGTAGGTCGCGTTAGTATTTAGCGCACAAAGTTTCGCTATCGGTGCAATTGAGACATTGACTATCATTAAGGTTGGAAAAAGAAAAATGCCACAGCATCAGTATGAACAATTGAGGAGTAAGGTTCTGGAGTTGACTCCTGCTCAATTGAAAGACTTACAAACGGAAATAGAAGGGAAGCTAGACAAAAACGGGACCCAAATTGAGCTTACTCCTGAAGAAATCGAGGCGATTTGTCACCTTTTTAAAGAGTAATTACCCCATAAAGTTGAACTTTTACTGGCTAAAGTTTAACCTTTAAGTAGATTCTGAGGTAACGATCAATGCCAGTCTCATCGATACATTCCGGTCATGTCATTCTCCAGCAGTCGAGAACCATGGCAAAGCAAGCAACAGAGGAGCTCAATGAAGAAGCTCGTCTTGAAAAAGCTCGCACGGAAAAAATGGCAGAAGATGAGCGAATACAAGAAGTTCAGCCCGACGAAGAAATTAGAGCTTCAGAGCGCGCAGAAGAAATTCAAGAAACCGATGCCGCGCGAGAAACCGAAGCCGACTACCAAGAATCATTCAACCGCCTACCTAGCGCCGAAGAAGAGCGCGACACCAGACAAGAAGAAATCACCAATGAAAGCAGAGACGAGTCTGATTACGTCGAAGCTGCCGCCAAACTCAATCAAGCCAAAAGCTACAACAGTGTTGGAGCAAGTGTTGTTTCTCGCTCCAACGACATGATTGGCTCTATGTTAGATATCTCGGTTTAAACTCATCTGTTCAAACTTCCACTGAGCCTTTCCTAGACTTTATAATCGATGCCAAGATTGCGCTTCCCATCACCGTGACAAGCACACCAAGTGAGACTTGCGTTGGAATTGCCCACTCTGTTTCAACCAAAAGCATTTTTATACCGATAAAAATCATGATGAAGGCTAATGCCGGCTTAAGGTATACAAACTTCTCCATCATGCCTTGCAAAACAAAATACAGAGAACGTAGCCCAAGTAAAGCGAACACATTCGCAGCCAAGACGAGAAATGGCTCACGCGTTACGGCAAATATGGCTGGAATCGAATCCAGAGCGAACATCACGTCCATCATTGCGATCATTGCTATGACGATCGCCATGGGCGTCAATATGAACCCTAGGTTATCTCTTATGTACAGCGCATTGCCTCTGTAATCGTCGGTCACTCTGGCAAACTTGCGAATGATCCTTTCCGGCAGCGGGCTCAGTGCTTCTTGCTCTTCGGGTTGCGTTAGCTTATAGCCTGTCCAAATAAGGAAAGCGGCAAACAAGTATAAAGCCCAATGAAATTGTTCTAGCAATTGTACGCCAATCGCAATCATCGCAGCGCGTAAGATGAGTGCTCCTATAACGCCTAAAAGCAGTGCTCTCGGACGCAAATTTTCTGGCACTAAGTATTGGTGAAAGATAATCGCAAACACGAAAAGGTTATCGACACTAAGCGATTTCTCTAACAAGTACCCAGTAAAAAACGCGGTAGCTGCTTTACTTGAGGTATAAGAGCTCCCCGGTGCGTACCATTCCCAAAAATACAGAATAGATACGCCAAATGCTAAGGCAACCAATACCCAAATAACACTCCAAACCGCGGCTTTTTTTACCGTAATATTACCACCACGAGTTTGCCAAATATCGACACACACCAACATTAAAGTCAGCGCACCAAATGCAAAATAAGCAAAAGGACTCATTAAACACCTCATTCCACAACACAGCTAATTGCGAAGAGACGGCTTATAGGCGTGCACCCTCGCAAACCAACCAAAATGCCCCCAACCCGTTGAAAATGGTTGAAGCAATTCTGGCAAATGAATGCGTTGGTCTCGTCAGAGTGAAAGCTGGTAAGGGCTTATACTTTTGTATGCCGGAAAAGCGAACGCTTAACGGGATGACGACATACAAACTAAGAGTTCTTAGTAGACTACTCCCCAATACAGGCGGATAGTATTCCTGTATTGAGAGAGCGTCAACACGATTTTTCACATTATTTAAGAGGGATACCCGTTAAGTATACGTGTAGGAAAAAAACCGTAATAAAGTAGAGAACCAAACTGATTGCGTGCGTTTTAATTTCTTGCGAGACAGGGGGAATAGCTGGCTTAACCCACTCACCCTCTCTTCGATTGATAAGCATGATTTGGATAACAGCCCAAAGTGCTAATCCACCAAACAAAACAACGGAGCGCTGCTCTCCATTACTAAGTAAGTGCGCCACAGACCAAACGATCACACTCATCAGTTGAGGGTGGCGAATGTACTGCTTCAACCGAGTTTTTCCTTGAGCTGCGCCAAACAGAATAAAACCTACCAGCATGAGTAACATGGTTAACCCACGAAATTCCGGACCAAGGACATACAAGTAATTCGGTACGGTACTACGCCAGCCGAATATGATCATCAGTAATCCAGCGATAACCACCAGTGAAAAAATGCCTTTGTAACCGTTGGGACCGACCTTCTCGATAAGGTTAACTTTTACCTGCGGGGTGAGTGACGGGACGTAATGGATCACGCTCCATATGAAAATACCTAAAATCAATAACAACATTGCTTACTTCCTTATATTTGTTTTTCTCCATTATTAAGCAGCTGTTACGAATTTGATGGGGATTTGATCCCATACTTTGTGTGGAATTTAAAAACCGAGCACTTGGCTCGGCTTTGAAACAGTTTATAAAGCTGTGATCGTATATGGATTGACTGTTAACGCAAAACTCGCCCAATAAAGGGTTTACCCTCTAAAGCGATAGGATTGATCTCTGACTACCACCGATTTGGGTGTAAATCGAACCAGCACGTTGCCTGGAGAATTTTGAAAATCTACAAACCTTTGTGGCCATTTCAGTACTTCAGAACCTAAATACTTACTCAGAAGTCGGTTCGCTTTAACTTTATCAAACTCATCCAGCTCCGCGGTTCCTCTCAAGCCTATATGTTGCGACTTTCCTGAATCTTTATCCCAGTCAACAATGCTTATAGAGCAGTTAGGTGACTCATTTACTCTTTTTGCAAACGAGTCTCCTTTAACGCTGATAATCCATATCTTTTTGTCTTCCCACAAAAACCATACAGGGGAGCAGCACGCTCCATTTCCAGACATACTTGCTAAGAATGCATATAACGGACGAGTAAGAAACTCATCTAAATTCAGGCGGTCATCCTGCTCTATTATTTCCACTTAATGTTCGTCCTTTTTATATTCGTTAAAACTGTTCGAAAAAGTATTTAAGCTCTCTACTAACTAAGCGTAATGCCACCATCCACAACGAGTGTGTGCCCGACAATATAACTTGCCTTATCGGAGAGCAGAAACTCTATTGCATCGGCGACTTCTTCCGTTTTGGCGAATCGTTTCATGGGAACAGCTTGAGACACACTCTCTCTGATGTTTGGATCTGTTTTCGCTCTTTCCTCCCACCGAGGAGTCCAAGTGACACCGGGGGCGACGGCATTTATGCGTATTCCGCGCTCAATATTTTCAATCGCTAAAGAACGCGTTAACCCCTCAATGGCATGTTTAGCCGCGCTGTACATTGACGCATTAGGCGTTGGTCTCAACCCATTTATTGAGCTTACATTCACAATTGCCGCGCCTTCAGACATCAAATTAAGCTCGCTTTGCAAACAAACTGCTTGTGCCCAAAAATCGTGATTAAGCGTATCTTTTAGCTTTTCTTGAGCGACCGTATGAAACTCTCCTAGAGACCCTATCGCTGGCGATGCATTATTCACAGCAATGTCGAGTTTTCCGTAACGCTGCGCCACATGTCCAAATAACGTTTTTAATGCTGCTTCATCTGAAATGTCGGTAACATGGTAATCGACGGCTTCAAGAATTGGGTACTGACGGATGGACTCATCCCAACCGCTTTTATTTCTTGAGCAAGTTATCACTTGAAAACCTTGCTCAAGTAATCGCCGTACCATCTCTAAACCGATGCCTTTTGAACCACCTGTTATCAAAGCCGTTTTCATTTTCAATCCCTCGTTTTTATTCCAGCCTGTTTCAGCATACTTGCCAATTATGGAGAAGTTTTTACGTAAATGACGGTGTTGTCCAAATCTCCGTTTTTGATTCTTCGCGTATTTTTCATTGTGGTCTCAAGCTGGTAGCCACATCGTACTGCGACCATCCAACTGCGCTGGTTTGACTCTGCCGCTTTAATTTCAATACGGTTTGCACCTAGTTCTTCAAAAGCATAGGTTTCAAGTAGAGCAACGGCTTCCGTTATGACGCCTTTGCCTGCAGCAGAGGTTCTCAACCAATACCCTATTTCAAAAAAAGGCACAGACTGATCTCTGATGATCAATCCTATCGCACCAAGCAGTGTTCCGGATTCCTTGCAAATAATGCTGTATCGAATGTCACCAACAAAGTTCTCATACTTTTCTACTGCCTCTTGCGCGCTTTTCGTCGCTTGCTCGAGAGTTAACGCGTGTTGCACCCAAGGCAAATATTCTTCGAGTTCTTTTTTGCTTTCAATTACCGCTTCAAGCATTTGAGGTGCAATCTCGATCGTAGGAGGCGCCAACCGAATTCGTCTGTTTTCCATTTGTTACCTATTTTGAACGTTGAACCGTATGAAGTGCATTTCTTTATCTACGTCGATGTCTTTTTCTAATGTGTATTTACGCCCTATCGCATTCGTAATTGCCGCTTCCCAAAACGATAATGCGCCTAAATTTTCAATCAGCACTCTTATCTGCCATTCACCTGGGTAGTGATTCAAAACTTGTGCAATAGCCTCTTTCCCAACGCCTTTTCTCTTGTATTTTCGCAAGATGAAAACTGTTCAATATCATAGAGGCTAAGATTTATTGGGTACTTTCGAATCAATACAAACCCTGCAATGTCACCATCAACCAAGATAAAATACGGTGCGTGATCTTCTCTATCCCAATAAACATCAAAGTTCGAATTATTGTAAATAAATAACCCCTCTTGATTAGGGCTCCACCCCATGTATTCAGACATGTCGTAGATGTAAAGAGGAAAGAGGTTTTCCAAAATATGACGGGATGTAAGATCTATTTCTTTAAGTGACACTTCCATATGATTCTCGTTATTTATCTGAACGTTACACTATATTCATTTACTAATTAGAAAGCGACAGTAATGCGCTAACCATCATCTTAATTGCCATGGTAGTAAGCAAAATTTTAATCCACATAATGAGTTTTTCGTTCTTAGTCGCCATTCTTAACTTTGTTCCAACAAATGAGCCTAGAATCGAACCAATCACCATATAAATAAGAAGCTGAACAGAACCGAAGAGAGAAGTACCTATCACCATAAATACCGGGATTTTGGCTAGATGGCTGATGGTCATGAACATGGAGCTGGTGGCGATTATGTGGTCTTTTGATTTTAGTTCTTTTGTTAATACGGAAAGAGACAAAGGCCCTGTTGCCCCTACAATCAGACCTAATCCTGTTTGGACCATTCCAATCAGATAATAACTTTCGTATCGGCTAATAAACTTCGAAAATCGTTGGCTCCAAAGATTGAGTAGAATATAGAGCCCAATTCCAACCGGAACATACTCCATCGATATATTCGAGAGCAAATACCCAAACAGCAAAACGCCGACAAACGATCCAACTAGAAACTGAGGAAGTAACGCCCACTGCACATCTTTTAAAGAAAAGAGCATTCTTGAAGAGTTGCTCGCTAACTGAGTAATACCATGTATAGGGATGATCAGACTGGGTGGCAGAAACGTAGGCAATATGGCGATCAGTAACATCCCTCCCCCAAAACCAATGACACCCGCCACCAATGAGGTGACAAAAGACAAAAGACCTAGTGTGTATTCAATATCCATTTAATTACGTCTGCTCTGAACTTAGTTGCGTTTCAGAGCTGTTTGTTTCGAAATCGCTCGTTTTATTTCTCTTAGCCGTTACTTCAAGAATAATCTTCGCGACGAGCTCATCCACCTTGGTTGATTCATCGATAACGATACCATTTTGTTTATCAATAGACTGTAAAATCACGTTCCTAGCTCGTTTAGGAAACAGCCATATCAGCTTGAGCAAGCTCGGTAGAATAAGAATCTCTGGGCAGTTATCTGGTAGTTCTGGTCGGGATTTGAAAAGGTATGGAAGATTTCTTTTTATACAGCGAAGCAAACAAATATGGCGTGGAATATCTAGAAAAACAATAAAATCGGCATTTTCCCTAACTGCCTTAGAAACCCCTTCAATTATCCAGCTCTTGGGTTCAATCAACCCTTGTTCGCCGTGAGTTCTTTCTTCTTTTGAAGCAGGTATCCAACCCTCTTTCCAAACCACCCCGTCCAAGCTAGCGACGGGCAGGTCCAAAGCCTCACCTAACGCTTTTGCGAGTGTCGTTTTTCCTGAACCGGCATTACCCGTTATGTTGATTCTCATAATCCCTTACTTAAATAGAGTAGATGTAACTACCTAATGTTTAGAGCAATATTAACGAGGGATTATATCTGGATTGATATAAAAAATGGCAGCCGAAGCTGCCATTTTTGGGAACTGTAAGAACGTTTATTCCCAATCAAGTATAACCTTGCCAGACATGCCCGAACGCATAATGTCGAACCCTTTCTGGAAATCATCGATTTTGTACTGATGAGTGATAATCGGAGTTAAGTCTAATCCAGATTGGATCAAGCTTGCCATCTTGTACCATGTTTCGAACATTTCACGACCATAGATACCTTTAATCACCAAGCCTTTAAATATAACCTGGTTCCAATCGATAGCCATGTTCGATGGTGGAATGCCCAGAAGTGCAATACGACCACCGTGGTTCATGGTTTGAAGCATTGTGCTGAATGCCGCTTGTACACCAGACATTTCAAGCCCGACATCAAACCCTTCTGTCATGCCCAGTTCTTGCATCACGTCTTCAAGCTTTTCTTCAGCTACGTTTACCGCTCGTGTCACGCCCATTTTGCGAGCTAAGTCGAGACGATATTCGTTCACGTCTGTAATCACCACATGGCGAGCACCTACATGCTTTGCCACTGCCGCAGCCATAATGCCAATAGGACCGGCACCGGTAATCAGTACATCTTCACCCACTAAATCGAAAGAAAGTGCTGTATGTACTGCGTTACCAAACGGGTCAAAGATTGAAGCTAATTCATCCGAGATTTCATCTGGGATTTTGAAAGCATTAAACGCAGGCAATACAAGGTATTCCGAAAAACTACCCGTACGGTTTACACCCACACCTTCTGTGTTGCGACACAAGTGCGTGCGACCACCACGGCAGTTACGACAGTGACCACAAGTAATGTGACCTTCACCTGAAACGCGATCGCCTATTTCAAAGCCGCGAACTTCTTGGCCGATTTCGACCACTTCACCCACATACTCATGGCCAACAACCATAGGCACTGGAATCGTTTTTTGTGACCACTCGTCCCAGTTGTAAATGTGAACATCTGTACCACAGATAGACGTCTTTTTGATTTTGATAAGAATATCGTTATGACCGATTTGAGGTTTCTCCACCTCGGTCATCCAGATGCCTTCTTCCGCTTTTAGTTTGGAAAGTGCTTTGATTTTCATTATTTGATGATCTCCATGTCACGGCCTACTTCAATGAAGGCATCAATTGCTCTATCTAGCTGCTCGCGTGAATGCGCAGCCGACATTTGTGTACGAATACGTGCTTGCCCTTTTGGCACTACAGGGAATGAGAAACCGACAACATAAATGCCTTTTTCTAATGCGCGCTCTGCAAATTCAGCCGCGACTTTTGCATCACTCAGCATGATTGGGATAATGGCATGATCTGCGCCGCCCATTGTGAAACCAGCCGCTTCCATACGAGCACGGAAATGCGCCGAGTTTTCCCAAAGTTGAGTGCGTAAGTCGCCAGATTCAGCAAGAAGGTCCAAAACACGGATAGACGCTGAAACAATCGCAGGCGCGACAGAATTAGAGAACAAGTACGGGCGAGAACGTTGACGCAACCAGTCAATCACTTCTTTTTTACCCGATGTGTAACCACCTGACGCACCACCCATCGCTTTACCTAAGGTGCCTGTAATGATGTCAATGCGATCAACAACATTATGGAATTCGTGTGTACCCGCACCATTTTCACCCATGAAGCCCACGGCGTGAGAATCATCAACCATCACCAACGCTTCATATTTATCTGCAAGGTCACAAATGGCTGGAAGGTTAGCTACCACGCCGTCCATAGAGAACACGCCATCGGTAACAATAAGCGTATGACGAGCACCTGCTTCTTTCGCTGCGATAAGCTGCTGTTCTAGCTCATCCATGTTATTGTTTGCGTAGCGGAAACGCATCGCTTTACATAGGCGAACACCGTCGATAATGGAAGCGTGATTCAATGCATCGGAAATGATCGCATCTTCTTTACCAAGAATGGTTTCAAAAAGCCCGGCATTGGCATCAAAACAAGAGGTGTAAAGAATCGTGTCTTCTTTGCCTAGGAACGTTGATAGTTTTTGTTCTAGTTCTTTATGAGAGTTTTGTGTTCCGCAGATAAAGCGAACAGAAGCCATACCAAAACCGTGCTCATCCATGCCGCCTTTCGCCGCTTCGATAAGATCTGGGTGGTTAGCAAGACCAAGATAGTTATTAGCACAGAAGTTAAGTACTTCTTCACCAGTCGAGATAGAAACCGCTGCTTTTTGAGCAGAAGTAATGATTCTTTCAGATTTATACAACCCTTCGTTTTTTACTTCTTCAATTTGGGTTTGGATTTGCTGATAAAATGCAGAAGACATGTTCTCATTCCTTCATAGTTTTTGTTGTACTGCGCACAGTGGTTTTTATTTTAATTGAACTCATTAGCGACTATTATCCCTTACGATGGAAAACCATTAGTGACTCATAGGCACAAATAAGGAAAACGTCGCGACATGCTTAATCAAAAACTCATTGCTCTGCTGCCCGATCTCGCTGCTTTTATTTTAGTCGTAAACGAAGGAAGCTTTACCGCAGCTTCTAAGAAACTGAATGTGACCCCTTCTGCTTTGAGTAAACTGATTACACGGCTAGAGCATGCGCTGGCTGTAAAACTGTTTGAACGAACTACGCGATCATTGGTGATTACGGAAGCAGGTAAAAAGGTGTATGAGCAGAGTGTCGTGATGGTGAATGCCGCACAGCAAGCGATAGATATATCCGAAGCAGATCACACAGAATTAGCCGGTAGCATTACAGTCGCCGCGCCAGAAGCCTATTTAAACTCTGTTTTGCAATCGCACATTTTGCCTTTTCTTGAAGCATACCCTGACATACAGTTGAAACTGCGAGCGGTAGATGGCGATATCGATTTGAGTCAAAATATTGATATCGCGTTTCGTCTCACCGATAAGCCTCATGAAAACCAAGTTCTAAAAGAAATACGCAAAACCAATCTGGTCCTGTGCGCTAGCCCAGATTACCTATTACGAAAAGGCACGCCTAATCACCCAACCGATCTTGCTGATCATGATTGCCTTTATCTTGCAGAGACCGACAGCGACCACATCTGGGATTTTTTAAAAGACGATGAGTTCTTTGCTGTCGCCGTATCCGGTCGTTACGCCGTTAACCACTCCCAAATGCGATTAGCGGGTGTAAACAGCGGTTTAGGGATAGGTATCTTCCATGATTTTGTGGTGAAAGAGGCGTTAAAAGATGGGAGTGTGGTTGAGGTCTTATCAGACTGGACGCTAAAAAGTAACTACCATGGTGCCGTTGCCATGCAATACGCGCAAACCAAATACATGCCTGCAAGGCTGCGCGTATTCATCGATTACATCGTAGAAAAGCTTACGGGTGACTAGATTTCAATCCTAATTCAATTGTACCTTTGCCATCAATTCAACCAAGGCAGCATTGAGAGTTTCATCTTTCACTTTACCTTGATCCATGTCGAAGTTATCGAAAAAGCTTGGTAGCGAAAAATCACCAATAACAGAGCCACCAAAGTGAGGGATTGCACCTACGGCAGTGGCGAGTACATTTTTAGCACCACCCGGACCAGGTGATGTTGCCAAAACGACAACAGGTGTATTCTGGAATAACTTCATATCGACGCGAGATGTCCAATCGAACAGGTTTTTGTATGCCGCGGTATATGAGCCGTTATGTTCAGCGAATGAAATGACAATGGCATCTGCACTGCCCAGCTTTTCATAAAATGCTTTCGCTTCTGCCGGCTGCCCCAATTCTTTCTCTCTGTCTGTGCTAAACAGAGGCATTTCATAATCGTTGATGTCCAACACCTCAACGTCAGCGCCATCAATTAGGCTGGATGCATAAGTCACAAGCTGCTTGTTGATAGATTCACGGCTACTGGTTGCTGCAAATGCGATAATTTTCATATTTATACCTTCCTAATTTTGTTAGACGACAGACATGGCTTTTATTTCAATCTACCGCTTTTCATGATTCTGTTTTGTATCGATTGATAGACACTTTACATTGATTCTATTTGAAGATTAATAATGTCGATGTAAAATCATTATTTCCATATGACTCTTAATTGCATAATTTAAGGAAGATCATGGCTACCGACACTCAATTACTTGATGGCATGGTTATTTTCGCCGAAGTGGTATCGAAAGGCAGTTTCACCAAAGCAGCGGAAAGCACAGGGCATTCTACGTCTTACATCAGCAAAGAAATCAACAAGCTAGAAGAAAGGCTCAGCGCCCGACTGCTACACCGAACAACCAGAACACTAAGCTTAACGCCTGAGGGAGAGCTGTACTTCGACCGTTGCCAGCAGTTGATCTTAGATGTAGAGGAATTAGGAGAAACACTGAGTGGGAAAAATGCAACACCAAGAGGTACGCTTAAAATTAGCTGCCCCGTCACCTTTGGCTTGTCTCGTATTAAGCCTGTTTTGGCGAAATATTCAGAGCAATACCCAAATGTCTATTTGGATATCGACTTAAGTGATCACAAAGTCGACATGATTGCGGAAGGCATCGATATCTCTATTCGAGGTACATCCAGCCAACTTGAAGATTCAACATTAATCAGCCAGAAAGTGATGACCAGTGATAGCGTCACCTTTGCTTCTCCGACCTATTTAGCCCGTTGTGGCACCCCTACTCACCCATCTGAATTAAAAGATCACAAAGCGATCTGCTATAGCTTGATTAAGAATCCATCTCAATGGACCTATTGGGAGAAAGACGGAACCAAAAAGTCAGTCAGAGTAAAGAGCAAACTTCTAACAAACAGCCCACAACTTGAATTAGCCATGTGTAAAGAGGGGCTCGGTATCACGAGAATGCCTACATTTAACCTAGGCAATGAGCTAGAAACAGGCGAACTGGTCGAATTGTTCAGTGATTACCCCAAAGTACAAATTAACATGTATTTGATTTACCCAAGCCGCAAACACATGTCGGCCAAAGTTGCCAGCTTTATTGATTTCGTGAAGCAGGAATTAGCAACATCGTGATACTAAAAAGCTCCCGAGAGAGCTTTTAATAAGCAATGCGTTTTATTACAAATATCGTGATTCAGTTGACCTATCGAATGTTCGAATATGTCACAGAGTAACCGCCTTTAGCGATTAGATTTCTACTATGTTCAGCCCCTGATAGTGATAGAATCTCCGCATCAAAATTTCTGAGAAACTCTATGTTTATCCATCATGTGAACGGTATCGACTGGCTGGTGATTACAGCTTTTGAAGAACTGAAAACTATGTTTATCGAAGAAGCGGGGGCGATCCCCTCTTACTTCTCTACCACCAGCGAATTGAATCTGATTGCTCAAGCCAAGCGTAGTTATGGATATTTGCCTACACTCAGCGGCGTAATCACCGACACCGGTACATTTCAAAGCCAGAATAACGAAGAAGATTTGAATCCGCAGCTTGCCTGCTTAGTTGAGGGGCGTGGTCGGGTGTTTATCTATCATGGCGGGTTTGTGGCTTTTGTGGATGACGACCAAACTTTTATTACTCGAATGGCCTGAAAACAAAACGCTCGATGAAGTGCATCGAGCGTTTGGTTCGTCGATTAAGCTACCCCATATGTGTATGGGTCACTCAATTTGGTATGGTTTGCGACTTCGCTAAGGCGATTTATAGCCTCTGCGTTACGCAAACCAATTATGCAGTTTTGGTGTAGCTTTCATAAGTAACGCATCCAAAATCAGTACGGTGACGATCGTTGCGCCAGCCAATGGAAAGGCAAAGCCGACCAGCACCATGGTTACTGCGCCCAGCTTCCAAATTCCACTTTTTTCAAATGTCGGTGGCGCACCCAGTTTTTTCTTACCCGCTGGGCGGCGTTTCCACCACATAATCACGCCTGTTACACAAACCGCGATAAAAGCTATACAGAAAAACACATTCAATAGCTTGTTGATAATGCTCACTTCACCAGTGTGAAGAGCAATACCTGCTGCCATGAACTTCGCCATCCAGCTGTAATCTTCCCATGTGACATCCGCCAAAATCGCACCCGAGTACTGATCAATGTGAGTGGTGCGATCTTGAGTTGGGTCGGTAATGTCTCCACTCATGGTATTGGCACCTAGCGTAAATACCCCAGTCTCGCTTTTCGGTAAGTTCAGTTTGTACGTTGTCAGCCCCAACTTGCTGGCGGTTGCGACGACTTCATCAATCGAAACTGTCGAGGCAATCTGAGCTGGATTATCATTTTGATGACTTCCGTGGTCACCATGATGCTCGTGCCCTGTCGACTCTGGTAACGGTGTTTTCTCTAATCCCCAAGGCACTTCTTCTTCAACACCATGGTTTAGGCTTGCGTGTGTTTTATCAGATAGTGGTACATCTGCCCATTTTTGTGCTGGGAAACTGCTCCAAGGTTGTACGAACTTACCACCCCATACGCCAGCCCAAGCGAGCCCAGAAACTAAAAAGAAAAGTAAAACAAGAGACAGCACACCGCCAAGATTGGCGTGTAGATCTCGCATGAAAATCCGTACACCACTTTGTGAACGGATTTTCAGAAATCCTGCTCTTGAAGCGTTATCGGATGGTAGCCAAAGGTATATTCCTGTGACTAAAAGAACGATGGATAGGCTAGCCGAGATTTCAATCAGATAGCTGCCCACATCACCAGCTAACAAAGTGCTGTGTATCTCGTTAGCCAGAGCGTACCAACTGTCGTCTCGGTTAATCTCACCCACGATATCCCCATTGTATGGGTTGACCAGAATCAGGCGGTTGGAACCGCTATCCAATCTCACGTTAAAGCGATTTGGCGCGGTATCCGATGCGGCTGGAATGAACTGAGTCACCGTTGCGTTGTCATATTCTTGCTTAACTAAAGCGAGTTGTTCAGATACAGCTATACGTGAATCGGTCGGTTCCACGACCAGAATCTCGCCGTGTCGAATGCTTTCTAATTCATCATCAAATAGCATGACAATGCCAGTCAAAGACAGCATCAACATAAAAGGGATGACAAATAACCCTGCATAAAAATGCCATCTCCAAGTAAGAAAGTAGAGGTACTTTGAACGTGCAAAGTCCTTTGGTTGAGCGGTTTGAGTGCTTCCCAACATAATAATTTCCTTTATAAAAGCTAAAGACACTCCGTTCCGCCGTGTTTTTATCAGGTTCTAAGCTTTTCTTGAGCTAAGCATGGCAAGAACCAAAAACACAGGCATACGAGTGCTTGTTATTTTTGTATTAAGTGTGTTTGTTCAGGAAATAGAAATGGGTGGAGCACGAGGTATTTGCCATTGATAACGCACGTTTAGAGCCAAAAAAACGTATTGGCTTTCAATGGCAAAACTTAAAAGTTGGAAGATCGGTGTAGTTGGAAGATGGCTGTGATGAAAGGTGGAATAATGGCTAAAAGGACAAGGCTTACCACTGTGGGTTTTAACCTCTTGTCCTTCTTCTACTTGAACCAGTTCGAAGCCGTTAACCGTACAAAGCATCGCCCATACACCGGCATTACTGCCATGTGCATTGATAACAGGCATAAGCGTTATCAGCACCCAACTTAGGGCGCAGGCAAATAGCATGCTTTTGTTCATTGGAGAACGGCGGTTCATAACCCTTCCTTATCTATTGGCAGGCAGGGTATCTTGTATTTATAAAACTTTCAAAGGTACAGAGTGCTTACTCAACAGCGATCACACTGATCATGGTAAGAATTTGTAATTTGTGAGCAATAATTCTTCTATCTCTTCCAAAAGCAATGGTTTGGCGTATAAAAACCCTTGAATGTTGCTGCAACCCAGCTCTCTCACTTGAGCCAGTTCCGAGGTGTTTTCTACCCCTTCTGCAATGACATCCATTCCTAAGTTTTTAGCCAATTCAATAATGGTACGAGTGATGATTTGCTTGTCTTTGTGCATGTGTATTTGGGTCACAAACGAGCGGTCTACTTTCAGTTTACTAATAGGATAATGCGACAAGTAAGCGAGGTTTGAATAACCTGTTCCAAAGTCGTCGACACTTAGGCTTAAACCCAATTCTCGAAACTTTTGAAGTGTGCTAATCAAACGATCTTCGTCTTTCATCAATATGGATTCGGTCAGTTCCAATTCCAAAAGGTTT
Source organism: Vibrio penaeicida (assembly GCF_019977755.1). Classification (NCBI taxonomy): domain Bacteria; kingdom Pseudomonadati; phylum Pseudomonadota; class Gammaproteobacteria; order Vibrionales; family Vibrionaceae; genus Vibrio; species Vibrio penaeicida. The sequence continues at coordinate 1,279,911 of NZ_AP025145.1, forward strand.
GCAGGAACACCCGTTTCTTTGAACAGGGACTCCACTTCGCAAAGCAGGTTATGATGGTAAAATTGAATGCCTGAAACATTGACGGAAATGGGTTTGCAGTCGATACCCTTTTCTTTCCAATCAACCAATTGATTCAAAACAACCTTGATGACATACAAGCCGATTTCTGAAATCAAGCCAGACTGTTCAGCAAAAGGGATGAAATCCGCGGGTCCAATTTCCCCTTTCTCAGGATCTTGCCAGCGTATCAACGCTTCCATTGCTTTGATTTCGCCCGTATCACTGTCGATCATTGGCTGATAGCGTAAAAACAACTCTTGGTTGTCAATCGCGCGGCGCAGTCGTTTTTCCATCGTCCAGTGCTTGAGTGTCATCCCCTCAAAACGGGATGAGAACACCTGAGCTCGGCGTTTACCTGATATTTTTGCTTGGTACATGGCTATATCTGCATTGCGCAGTAATTCTGTAGACGTATCACCGTGGGCGGGGTAAACCGCCAGCCCTATAGATGCTGAGAAATTGAACTCATAGTTGTCTACCTGAAATGTCATACCAACCTGATCCAACAAATGACGGCCTAGCACTTGAGTTTTTTCTTGGTCAAAGTCTTCTTTCACCACCACCACAAATTCATCTCCACTGTGGCGATAGACTTCTCCTCTATCCCCAATGGCTTGTTTTAGCTTATTGGCGGCGGCTTTCAAAGCGGAATCTCCCGCAGCATGCCCTATCGAATCGTTCACAATTTTGAAGTTGTCCAAATCGACAAACGCGACAATAAATCGAGAGCCAGACGCAATAAGTTCGTCTAAATCGTTTTCTAGCGAATAGCGGTTTTTTACAAGCGTTAACATGTCGTAGTGTGCAAGAAAGGCGAGCTTTTCTTCGGCTTGTTTTCGTTCGCTTATATCTCTGGCGGTGCCAGCTGTGCCGACAACATTGCCTTCCTTAACAACGGGAACTTTGATGAGTTCGATCCAAGAGCGTGTGCCATCCACCGACGTTGCCAAAAACTCGTGCCGAATTGGCGAAAGTGACTTCATGACTTCTTCGTCGTCTTCACGGTATTGGACCGCGTCTTCATATCGCGATAGGTCAAAATCTGTTTTGCCAATTAGCGCTTCGTAGTTAACGCCAAAGGCTCGTTGAAATTCCGCGTTTACGGCAAGAAAGCGACCTTCAGTATCTTTTATCCACGCAAGATCTGGAATGCTATTCAGAAGAGTTTGATACCGGTTAGTTCGATCATTGAGAGCTTGGTTTAGCTCGCGTAGCGAGGCGTTTTCTTTTTCAGAGTCTGCTAGTTGCTTTTCAAGTTCCACCAGCTTCTTGCTGGTAGAAATGACATGAAAATGAACCAATTGAAGGAAGGCGAATAAGGTTAAAAAAAGTGCTAAACCAGTGGTAACGATAGCCTCGGGAAACGTAAAAATGACCGCAAGGCATATCACCAAGATCAATATCGTACTCAAGAGCCAAAATAACTTACGATCTTGTATTGTCCGAGCAATGTTCAATGGTAGCATCTCAACCCCCACCGACTAACAGAGAGATATTCAGTATAAATTAACTGACGCGAAAAAAGTCACTTTTTGATAGTTTTATGAACAAAGCTGAGTATTTAATCAGTAAAACATTGAATAGTCGTTAATTATTTTTCTTCCACGTAGCGCAAGAAATTGCAGAAACTGCTCTGGAGACCGTGTTATCACTTTCTCTTCAGTAATTCCGCAACGGTCAATTAAGTCCGCTGCTAGATCGAGATTCCCGACATCCAAACAAAAATGCGCATCCGAACCTGTTGTGATAAATGCGCCTTTTTCTTGCGCAATACTGGCAATTTCAGCACAGCGCTCCACGCTGCCAGCACGGCTGTTTCCTTTTAAAGACGTATTATTGATTTCTATCGCTACATTGTTTTCTACCGCACACTGAATAACTGTTTCAAAGTCAAAATCGTAATTGGGGTTACCCAAATGCCCGAGGGCATCAACCCTTCCCGATACGATGATATTGATGAGCGCTTCAGTGTGTGTAGCGCGATCAATAGGCTTAAAAACAGCTTCATGAAAACTCGCAATGACCCAATCTAGGTTTTTATCGACAGAAAGCGGGATATCGATTTCCCCTTCTCTGTTCATAATGTTCGACTCTACACCGCGTATAATGGCAACGCCTTCAATAAACCGTGGAAGCACACGCTGATTACTGAAAAACCAGTAATGTGGCGCGCCGGGCATAGACTCTGAATGATCGGTTGTGCAAAACATCGCTAAGCCACGTTCTTTGGCAGATTTAGCATTTTCGATAAGCGTGCTATAGGCGTGCCCACTGGCGTAGGTGTGCGTATGTGTATCGACAAGTAGTTTCATTTATGGGTAGCTCGCTAATATAGGTAACTCGTTAATGGCGTAGTGAAAATCATACCAGTTCTCTAAGTGGAATCTAGATGCCTAACAAAATGTGTCATTGTGTGACATCGTTTCCGAAAGTGCGAAGAGATCTAGCTCAAACATTCCAACATATATGCACAAACATCCAGTTACAAAACTTGCATATAAAACAACCTTTACGATACTTAAATAGTATCAGTTACAACACCTTAAAAAATAATAGAGACGATACAGCTCAACTATACACTCACCTGAGCCCTTGCACTATTGGCTCAGTTTTACATCGCATTTTGTCAGTTTGCTACATGGTGAAAAAGTATGATCAAGCACCGCTATCCTCTTAGCATTCATATTACTAGTCTCTTCATGGCGCTCGCTACCGTTATTGGAAGTGTTTTAATCGCAATAAGCTACCACCACTCCCAAGAATTGTTGCAAGGTTCTGCTAAAGAATTGAGTAATGAAAACAGTGTAAAACTGGAAACGTTATTTAGGGAACAAGTCGCGCCCGTTTTAACGACGCTAGATTTTATGGCGATGAGCAGTTTCATTCGCCATCAACGCGACTCCGTTGAAAAAGGCGGATGGCTGGATTCGCTGGAAATGATCTTCCAAAGAAACATGAGTTTAGTCGCGCTTTACTACGGCTCTGAAAACGGTGATTTTACGTTATACCGACCTTTATATAATCCCAAAACCGCTAAGCAATTCAACGCGCCTTCCGGCAGCGAAATATTATTTCGTACCACAAACGTTGAAGGTAGAAATGAATCCATGTTCTTGGATGGCGATAGCCAAGTGGTGTCCGCATCTATCCGTTACGATAACCAGTACGACCCACGTAATCGCCCTTGGTATAGCCACGCTTCCGATGACGGGCAAATCCACTTAACGGAACCCTACTATTTCTACTGGTTAAAAGATATCGGCGTCACTTTTGTTCGAAAAACAGCAAACTTAGAATTTGTTGTTGCAGCCGATTTTTCATTAGGTGGACTTAATAACAGCATCAGTGAACTTGCTTACGATTCAAAAAGCCAATTGCTGCTTTTTGATAGTGCGTTGAGACCCTTGGCATCGCACCATATGAAAACCCCGCCGAGTGCGACAAATAATTCACATTTAAGCGTTCAACTCGAGAACACGGTTTTTTCCGATCTTAACCTCCGCAACACACTAGGCTATCAATACCATACGATTACGCATGAAGGTATTGATTGGTCAGTCACTTTAACGCCTGTAGAGCTAACCGATAACGTCAACCTATGGCTTGCTGAGGCAACTCCACAAGATGCACTGCTCGCCAACTTATATTCAATGCGAGACAAGCAAGTCTCGGTGGCTGTGTTGATGTTGCTAGGGTGTTTTATCATTGTTTGGTACATAGCAAAGCGTATCGCTAGCCCATTACACAATTTGTATCAGCAAACAGATAACATACGTCGCTTTGAATTCACGAAAACACGCTACCCGAAAAGCTTAATTAAAGAAGTGAATGACCTCACTCAATCTGTCGAACTTATGGAGCATACACTTCATGATTTGCTCAAATTACTCCATGAAACAGCCAGCAACCGCGACTTCTCTCTACTAGCGAAAAACATCACCCATCAAAGTTACATTGTCACCAAAGCGGAAACCATTGTCCTTTCCGTTTGGAACAAAACGACGAAAAAATTTGATGAAAGCGTTAACCAAGCCATTATCCCCTTAAAGATTAATATCAATCTTTTGCTCGACAATTCGCCAGAGGTTTGCAAAAAACTTAGAGAAGGTGAAATAGTTCATTTATCCAAAGATGACCCTGTAATGAAGCCTTACATGGTGTATTTCTATAACTCGGATCTTTACCTGTTTCCGTTGCTTAATCGCGACAAAAGTTTGGTCGGTATTCTGACACTTGGCTACGAACGACCAGTGACAGAAGCGCAGAAGGAAAAACACGACTTCTTACGAGAGTTACTCTCCTTTGCTGCAATTGCAAAAGAAAACATCGATCAAATTCAACAACAAAAAGACATGTTAACTGCCTTCATCGAGCTTTTAGCATCCGCGATCGATACCAAATCCCCTTACACTGGTAAACACTGTCAACGTGTTCCGGCGCTTGCTGAAATGCTCACACAAGCGGTTGTTGACGATAAAGGACGTTTTGCCGACTTCTCAATGTCTGAAAAAGAATGGGAAGAGTTACACCTAGGTGCTTGGCTACACGACTGCGGTAAGATAATCACACCAGAATATGTAGTTGATAAAGCAACCAAACTCGAAACCATATACGACCGAATTCATGAAGTTCGTATGCGATTCGAATTGCTTAAACAAACCGCCCATACCCAATATTGGAAAGGCATTTGCGCCGGGCAAGACAAAGCACAGCTTAAGAAAGATCTGGATGAAGAACTACAAGCACTGGATCAGGATTTTGAATTCATCGCTGAATGCAATGTTGGAAGCGAGTACATGAATGATGAAAAACTCGCCCGTATTAAAGAGATAAGCAAGCGTCAGTGGAAGAGAACCATCAGCGATAGGCTTGGTATTTCCTGGTTGGAGAAAAAGCGTTGCGACCCAGCTTCAGCATTACCAATAATGGAATCGGTATTGTCCGATAAACAGGTCCATTGCATTCCTTGGGCACAAGGATTCAACCCGAAAAAGATGTGGAAGGAAAACTTCACGCTCACGCCTGGTGAATATCATTATAACCGTGGTGAACTTTACAACTTGTCTATCCGAGTCGGAACGTTAACAGACGAAGAAAGATTCATCATAAATGACCACATTATCCAAACTATCGACATGCTTGATCGATTGCCTTATCCAGAATATCTGCAGAACGTTCCTGAAATTGCAGGCGGGCACCACGAAAGAATGGATGGAACTGGCTACCCTCGCGGTCTAAATGCCGGAGAGCTCTCAGTACCAGCCCGAGTGATGGCAATAGCCGATATTTTTGAAGCGCTTACAGCGAGTGACCGACCATACAAAAAAGCAAAAAGTTTAAAAGAATCGCTCTCTATTATGACGAAGCTTGCCATATCTGGTCATATCGATACTGAGTTATATTTGTTGTTTTTACAGCAAGGGGTTTATATGAAATACGCTAAAGCTTACTTGCAAGAAGAACAAATTGTTGAGGTTGATATCAACGCACATATGACGGAGGTTCTGATACACCTTTCTAAATTGGCTTATGAATCTGAAGGTTCAGATTCGAGTGCGGTAGCTAATTCAAATCCAGCAAACAACTCAACCAGAATTGAATCTTAAGCTTTTATGAGGGCGAACTAAGCCCTCTCTTTAATGTAGGTCCATTCTATGCGCCGCTCTCAAATACATATGGTAAGTGGCGCGCACACTTTTTAGCAACGAAACCCAATGAGTCAATAACGTGGTTTTCAATACGCGAATTGGCTTTAATGAACGGATCAACTTAAACGAGCTATTCAACTTTAACACCAGCCCCTTTAACGTATTTAAAGCGCTAGCCAAGACAATCAAGAGCACCCCTACAATTTTATGTTCATCCAACACCTCGTCGAACAAAGTCACCTGCCAGATACAAGTGAAAACTAAATTGGTGTATATAAGTGGCGCTAACTGTGAGCCTGTATCAACCAGTTGGTAGGCTTTGGCACGAAAAATCTGCGTATTAACAATCAGCAGTGCCAACACGCCTAACATCATCCAGATAAATTCATGTTCTTCCGGCATCGACAAAATCAACCTGTCCGCGTCACTCGGTCCAATGATAAACGTTAAAGGCAACAACATGAGAAAGGCCAGGAGGAAAGACCAAGCATTCAGAGAAACCGCTGTCATCGTTCCCTTGGTTGCACGAAACAAAGCCAACTGAGATCCCGCGCCTAGTACCCCAGCCCCAAGCCCCAACAACAATTCCCATTTAAAGCTGAAACTGGAAAGATCGCCAGCCAGAGCAACAACACCCGCTAACATAACCACTAAACGTACGATGTTAATAGCCGAAAATTTCACTTTAAAAATGAGGCGCTCTAAAACTGGGATAAAAAGTGGGCCAGTGCTGAAAAGCACCACGGATTCCACCAGAGTCAATGACTGCATCGACATAAGGAAACACAGCTGACATGCTGCAATACAAAAGGATCGAATAAGCAAAGGTGTCCACATTTTTCGATGTGGTAACACAAACCGACTCAAGAACATCATCAAGAACAATACAATAGCGGGGAAGAGAAACCTGAGCATACTGAGTAACTGGACACTAAAGCTTTCTGTAAGAAATTTTGAAAACACACCATTCAAAGAAAGGCTAAAAGTAGACGCGAGCATAAAAACAATAGGTTTCGATAACTTCATAAATATCTCCTGTTTGAGTGTATTTTAAAACTCAACAAGAGATAGGAATAACGATTTAATCTTACGTCACTTGTAAGTTAAACTTACATATATCCAATCGAACGAACGTCGAAACTAGGGTTTTACTATGCCACCATTTAAATCAATTTATACGTTTATTGCCGTTGCTCGCTTCGAGAGCATGACTCAGGCAGCCGACTATCTTAATGTCAGCCATTCGGCGGTGAGCCAAGCGATAAAATCCTTGGAAAACTATTTGGATGTAGCCCTGTTTATTCGAGTTGGAAGAGCGATAACGATAAGTGAACAAGGTCAAAAATACTATCAACAGGTCTCACCCGCCTTTGAAGAAATTGCGGTCGCTACTGAAAAGCTAAAAACAGCCCCTGATGATGGTCGGCTAACCATAAATATGGTTGCGTCACTTGCATTACATTGGTGGATACCACGAGTTGAATCTTTTCAAGAAGCCAATGCGCTGCTTGATGCGAGGATATCGAACCTCAATAGTACGTTTGATTTACAAAAAGAAGGTGTCGACCTCGCCATTATTCAAGGTCAAGAAAAACACTGGCAAGACTACTATTGTCATAAGTTACTCGATGATGAACTCGTTATGATTGCGCACCCAGACATCGCACTGGCTTATTCCACTAAATCCCCACAAGACGTAAACGACTTACTTAACCACATTCCTGCCATATTCGTGTCTAACGATAGAAGAAAAGACGACTGGAAATTTTGGGCAAGTAGCCAAAACATTTCGCAGCCAAAGAAAGAAAACAACCTCACATTTAACACTTCCGTTCAGGCTATTCATGCGTGCCGGAGAAAACTCGGAGTTCTGGTTACGCATAAACTCTTTGTGGCAGACGACCTTCAACATGGATTACTTGCTCAAATCGGGAATAGTGTAACGCATCCAACAAATACGTTTTTCTATGCCTGCCACCCTTCAAATCTAAGATCTGAAAGCGTGAAATCACTGCGGAAATGGTTAGAGCAAGAGTTCTTAAAATAGGAAATGCTTCAGTATTAGAAAAACACAAACACCGACTAGCGTTGTGGTAAGCACATTTTTTGTTTTCCATGCAATAAAACAAGATAACAAGGCTGCCCAAATATAAGGGCTAGAAAGAGATACTTGGAGCTCGCCTTCTGGTGCAAATACTATCGGCGAAAGAATAGCGGTAAGCACAGCTGGGCTTGCGTAGCTGAGTAAGCGATGAAATTGGTGGTTTAATCTAAGTGGCAACTTGGGTTCTAAAAAGAGGTAGCGACTAAAGAAAACCACGGATGCCATTGCAAATATATAAAGATAGATCATGCCTTGCCTTTAAACCTTTCACAAAAATAACCACTTAACATGGCCAAAATACTCGCAATCACCAAGCCTCCTTCGACTTGTTGCCAAGCAAATAATACGGAGAACACTAAAGCCACAATAACCGAAACCAGAACCGCAATATTTTTTATAGTAGGGACAACAATCCCAATAAACGTCGCTGCAACGGCAAACTCCAACCCGAGCTCACTTAAATTTGGAATCGTCGCGCCTGCGATAATGCCCACTAGCGTTGCTAGATTCCAAATAAGATAAAAACTAAATCCTGCCCCAAATGCATACCATGGTTTAAATTGATTGGGTGTCTGACTTCCACAAAACGCAAACAGTTCATCCGTTAACAGAAACCCTAATACAAACCGCCATTTGAAAGGCAACGGGCTGATTTTGTCTCGCATGGCAACACTGTATAGGAAGTGGCGAGATGTAATGAAGAATACCGTTAAAACAAGGGCACCTAATGTTGCCCCTGCCTTGATCATTCCCATTGCGACCAATTGGGCGGCTCCTGCAAATAATATAAGAGAAAAGGCTTGTCCTTCTAATGCGGTTAAACCACTGTCTATTGCAAATGAGCCTGCCAAAATCCCCCAAGGCACCACAGCAATACTCAGTGGCATCATCTTTAAGGAACCTTGGATAAACAGTTTGGATCGGGATTCTGAGATCATTGATATTCCTAAAGTATTTATCTCTATAAATGCGGAGGGTTTTTGTTGCGACAGTGTCTAAAAACGAGAGTTGATGGTAACTCAGATCCGATGACGTTAAGCAGCTTTGGCATATTGCATGGGTGTCACCCCTAAAGCTGATTTAAAATGTCGGTGAAAATGACTTTGGTCGTGAAAGCCTAAATCATTTGCAATGTCTGCCACTTTCATCCCTGCACGTAACCATTTCTTCGCCACTCTTAACCTTGCTTGCAACTGGTATGCATGCGGCGGAATCCCATAAGCCTTTTTAAACTCACGAGCAAAATGGTACGTGCTTAAATGTGCCATAGAGGCCAATTCTTCTAACGAGACGTTTGCCTGCGGTAAGTCATCCAAAAACTCTTTGGCGATTTGCATATTGTTCTTTGCAACACCTGGCAATTTTGAGTCTGGGCAAGTCTTCCCGTGGCGAAGTACCAAGGCGAGTAACGTTTGATAAAGGCAAGTTTCACGGGTTAGTCGATTACGGCTACGTTTCAAAACCGAAAACAGGGAACGAAACTGATTCGCTAATAGTGGGTCGTAAACTACGGGCTCAGGAAAAAACGGAGCACCGCATAGAGGTTGACCGATCAACTCAAAATGTTCAGGTAAAGGGTACATGGCTTGATAAGACCACCCTCCTTCGCTCGCTGAGTGTCCATTATGAAGTTCATCGGCGTTAACCAATATAATGCTGTCGCTTGGCGCAATATGATACCCACTGCCACGGTAGAATCGCTGAGCACCCGTTTCGATAACACCAACTGTATAACCTTCATGACTGTGACGAGAAAAGTTTTGTTTTTCAAAGCAAGCGTCGAGCAGCTCTAAGCCACCTAATTCCTGAGCGATATTGTAATTCGCTATTTCTTTCGCTTTTTTTGAACGCTTTGCTGGCATAACGATCCTTGTTACTACCCTATCAACTTAGGATACGGAATATAGTGCTTACTAGAAGTTGATAAGTTAACGGCATTGAGCTGGTTAAAATTGTACAATATTGCTCACTTAGCTATCCGCCTGAAAGCAGGGTAATTTCGTTACTTGTTCCAAGTGATATCGCAGAATATCTCCACGCGCCACTTGCCGCTCTCAAAGCACAAGATAGATTCACTCAAGTTATGGGCAAACGGTTCTTGCCAAATATCTTTTGGTGCTATATCCAACAATGCCGTAATTATCGTTTTTATCCAACCAGCATGAGAGACAATTACAAGAGTTTGATTGGGGCATTCTGTCGCAATATCCTCAAGGGCTTGTAACCCTCTAACCTTTACCTGCTCGAACGATTCACCTGTATCCGGTTCATACAGATCAGGGCGATTCCAGAAGGCGGTGTATCTTTCATTATCATTTGTATTGACGTGTTCTGTGGTTTGCCCTTCCCAACTGCCAAGATTTATCTCTCGTAGACCTTCCATGGTTTTGATTTGATTAGTATCGAGACCAGTAAGTAAACTCGCAGTGTGCACCGCTCGACCACTTGGGGAAGCCCATACAGAGTCAAACTGAACATTGTCTAATTTGTCTTTCGCTGATTGAGCTTGTTCAATTCCTAATTCTGTTAGAGGGGAGTCTTCATGCCCTTGCAGTCTTTGCTCAAGATTCCATTGTGTTTGCCCGTGCCTAAATAAATGTATTCTTGTCATCCTTTCCTCCACTTATCGAATACTGCCGTTTTATGTTCGATTACATCGAAACAACGCTAAAGATCTCGGATCACTTGGATATATTAACAAGACTATCGCATCTATTCATATCTCTAACTTTTAGCCATCAAATTGGGCTGGGCATAAGCACAACGTTAGGCAGGTGTTATGGGCTTTATAATGAAACAATTGTTCTAAATTGGAACAACTAAGAATAGCCGTCTAGACTAAAATAAAATAATAAATACTGGCAGCACAACGTCGACAACCAAGATTGGGAACGAGTAATGGGACTATTTTCAATTTTAAATGGAAAAAGCCAAAACAGTGGAAACGTAAGTAACCAGATTATCGACAATGCCCTGGATGCTATTGTTTCTATAGATAAAAATAATAAGGTTTTCTATTTTAATCGTGCAGCCGAAAAGCTGTGGGGATACTCAGAAAAAGAAGTTATCGGCAAAAATGTCAAGATGCTGGTACCACAAGAATTTCAACCTAACCACGACGAATACGTCAACAAGAATAGGACAACAGGGCAAAATGTCATTGTCGGTACTTCAAGAAAGCTAGAGCTGGTAAGAAAAGATGGTAGTAAGGTTTGGGTGAGCTTAGCTCTCTCTAAAACCAAGTTACCAGATGGAATTGGCTACTCTGCTTTTGTTAAAGACATTTCAGAAGAAGTTAACGCGCAACAACGCATGTGCAGCGACGCGCGTTTTGAACAATCCCACCCTACCAAAATGAACAACGACAAAATGTTAACAAGTTGTTAATTAACGCCCGTGTCAGGGTCGATTTTAATAGTCGGTGAAGATGAAGTGACCTTTGTTGTGATTCGGTCATCACTGACAGATACATCTACGTTTATATTCCCCCCCGTGTTGGAGGACAAATATGGATTGTTTACCACCCCTTCATTACTTGGACTTGATGAAAACCATTTCTTGAAGTCGTCTACCACATCCATTAACCCAGCTGAAACAGGGAAACCTTCAGGAAGTTGACTTCTATCAACTTCAGACTGGCGACGAACATTAATAGGAGAGAAGTCAGGGGCGATGGAAAGCCCGTATCCTACGCTGGTCATTTTTGCCAAGTTAGCAAGAGAGAAAAAGCGACCTAGCTTATTTTTTGTCGGTTTATCTGTAGGTTTATCTGTCGGGTTATTTGCACCTGGTATATCCCCACCACCAAAACCACCACCTGGCATGTTTACAACAAACACTGGCATCGCGCCTAAGTCTTGAAAACCACCTTTACCACCTGTGGAACTACCTTTCCCTTTACCTAAGAATCGTCCAGCAGCATTAGCTATATCTAAACCTTTTTTAGCCGCAACCAAGCCACCTACAGCCCAAATGGCAGTCTCACCCCATTTCAACCAGTTTTGAATGGTGTCATCGTCAATGCTGTTAATTGCGTCAGAAAGTTCACGAATAGGTTCAGCAAGCCTCTGGTTGGCAAACTTATCAAAAGAATTCCCCAAAAGCTGCAAACTTGCAGCGGCATCACCTGCTGCTACAGCAGCATCTGCAAGAGTAACAGAGCCATCACCAGTAATTGACATAAACCCATCAAAGGCGTTTGCCGACCCTGTACTTTTATACAAGGCTGTTAGAACGTTGAATGCTTTCTTTGCCTCGTCTGTTAAATTAAGCATTGCTAAGTTTTCTGACATTCCACCTGACTGATTAACGATCTCCTCCATGATTAACGGAAGAGGTCGCATAACTTCAATGCCTTCCTTCAGCTTCTCTTGATCAAAAACGCTAATACCACCGAGCTGTTGAAGCTTCTTCACTCTATCTGGAGAAGTAAGATCACGAATCAAAGATTCGAACACAGTTACTGCTTGTGCGTCTGTTCCCACACCATCTCTAATAACCTGTAATGCCGCCCCAAGTTCAGTAACCGCTTCTGCACCTTGCCTACCTGTAGCAGCATAAGCCGCGAATATTTGAGGTATACTCAGCCATACTAGCTAAGGTAAAAGCACCACTTTTGCCTTGTTTGTTTAGAACATCAATTGACGCCATAGCGGCTTCTGAACCTTCAATTGCAAGCTTTTTAAATTCGGTGAAGATACCACCGACTTGTTGACCTGCTGCACCAGTTGCTTGAATCACAGTGGCTATATTTGGTAGGTTTTCCATGGCATAACCTAAATCACCTGTTTTCGTCAATATCTCTTCGATAGCAGATAGAGATTCACTGGGATCTATTCTAATACCTTCTAGGTTACTGACTCTTTGTATTTCATCATACAACTCAGCTGCTTTATCTTTACTTACCTCTGCTGCAATTGATAGGCGACTTAAACGCCTATCTAATGAAACAAATCCTTTTGCAACTGCTCCCGTAGCAAATGCAGCAGCCATGCCTATATATCGATTACCTAACGCGTCGATACCCCGACCAGCTGCGGCGGTCGTAGTTTTGACTAGGGTCATTGCCTTTTGATTTTTCTTAGCGAACTCACCCATAGAGTTTCCATAATGCCTAGCTTTTGCCGCTAAGTTGCCCGCCAAGTTTAATGTAATCTCTGTCTCTAACTTTTGAGCCATACCGCCCCCATAAGCAAAGGGCTAGCCAATGCTAGCCCTTCTTGATGTTATAAATCTTGAGAAACTAAAATCTCAACCGCTTTATAGTTGGTATTGTCTTCCCCGTTCTCAAGAGTACGACGCAAGACGATCTTCTCTGCGGCAGAACGGTAAGCAACAGGAACAACTAGTACAGTAGGCTTAACCTTTAACGATTTACCTTCGCTGTCTTTCTGCTCCATCATTTTGGTCATCATCAACTCAAAATTAGCTTCTGTTAAAGCAGCTTTAGAACCAAATGCCATTTGCCAGAATGTATAGCCAGCGTTACCACGAGCACGAGTACCGAAAGCGTAATTATCGGTAGTGAAAACATTGTAATCAGTGGAGTCAGTCACCGATTGGAATTCTGGCTTTAAACGCTCTTGCCAAACTAAAGGTTTAAGAGGGCGACTAGTATCTAACATGTACCAGCCTTGACCAGTATCCGTATCAGGATCGCCAATTACATTTGAAAATGTATTTACGCCATCTTCTGACGGGTGGTCAGCGTCAAAGAACGGTTGTCCGTCATAACAAACTTCTGTGAAGCCATTTTTTAGTAAACCAAAAACGTGCTCATCTGGGTACATTTTTGCATCGTAGCCCATTTCTTGAAAGATGATGCCATAGCGACCATAGTCATTATCTTCATAGTCAACACGTGGGATTTCTACGGAGGACTCAAACATCTTGTTCACGATGTTATAGCCGTGTTTTGTCAGATTCTTCATTTGTCGAGAACCGATCCATTCTTTAAGGCGTGGGAAGTCCCCTAACCAACCATAGCCAGTAGCACCAGCAGAAGATGGAAGAACAGTAGCAATCATCGGGTAATCTGGTTTTGCACCTTCAGCACCCACATCAAAGCGACCTGCAAACGCGGTTTTAGATTCAATGACTACATTAGTAATATCGATTGGAGTTGGCATTGTTAAACCTCTTTATTCTTTACATTTAAAAACTGTTCTTCGGAAATTCCAACATTTCGACAGACAGCTAACTGTGTTTCATTTAATGACGATGAATTTTGCTTTGTTTTATGTGGCGTATTGGTACTCTTATTTAAATAAGAAAAACCAGACGTGCTACCAGCAAACTTTTTAAACTCATCAATCCCTTGGCTACGGCAGCAAGCAACTAAAAAATCACGCTGTGCGGGAGTAAATACGGCATCACTTACATAACCATCAACTAAGGATTCAATTTCCTTTTTCTCGGCTTGACTATCGCGAGAGTTTAAAGCTGACAATAATTCATCATCAGAGGTGACATTAGAACCAAGGGCTTTTGATAGCTTTTCCCACTTATTATCTGGTTCGTTCTGTCGGCTATTTAAAGCTTGCATTACTAGGTTTGGCTTATTGGTTAAACCGACACTAGATAACGAAATAACTTCTTTGCTTTCGTTGTAATTGAATGCAGGTGATAAAAAACGATACTCACGCGAGTTAATTGCACTTGCGGCTTTCTTCGTCCAATCCGCTTTAGCCCATATTTCACCATTGCGAATTTCTAACTCTTCAATCCAACCAGCAGCAGGGGCTTCTTCTCCTTTTGTTGCCTTTAGTTCTTGACCATGTTCGTAGTCAATAACCATAGGGACTTTCATTTCATGAAAGGCGTGTAGGATAGCTTTAGGATTTCTCAAAACCCAACTGCGACCATCCAAACCTTTGATGTCAGGTACTACTAGGTAGAATCTGTACCCACTGACTCGCTTTTTCGTCTAATTCTTTACATAACGCTGTAACGGGCATAACTTTAGCCTCATACCATGTTTAAACTACGTTTAAATCGCTCTATATTGATTTAAACATTTTCTTTTGATCCAATGCTCAACCAAAACGGAAAGCTTCAATACAGCGCGTTACGCGAGCATTTCCCCATCATTACCTGAATGCAATTCTGAAACCGCCATACTTGCAGTTAAAATTACGTTCCAGTCTTGAGCTGTTATCTTGTAATCGCAAATATCACCATATGTAAAAATGACATGATGCTTACCAAGGTAACTAATAGAAGCAGCCGCATTTTCATTAAGAAGCATTAAGCCCTTAATCGCTTGAGTATGTTTGTCATTAACTGGTTTGAAATCAGGCATATTAACTAGATGTTGGTGCTGAGCATCAACTAAACCGACCACTGTATCTCTAGATGCATTTGATAATGGTTCTATTGATACTGTCTTAACCAGTTCGCCATTAATAAGAACACCGTCAATTAGATTGTATAAATACATTTACTTCACTCCATCCATTGCTTTTCTAATTTCAGCGTCAGCCTTTCTGCAAGCCTTAATAACTCTTTGAATTGCAATAACAGACATTCCATATTTTCGAGACAGTTCATTAGCATTGTTACCTTTGAACTCCTTATAGATAAGTCTATATGTCACTGCTTGTTTAAATGCATCATCACTAGGCAAATAAATTTGACAGCCACCAAATACCGACACCATTAAACAAATGAATTTAACTGTATCTCTTTCTTCAAGATTAAATTCCTTTGAACGAGATAAGAACTCGTCAAATACTTTTGTTTTTGATGGGTTCATTTTAATCAAATCAATAACAACGTTTAACGCCATATCTTTGTTCGCAATATCTAACCAACTAATTGACATTGTTAATTATCCTTTAATATTTCTCTTACTCTGCTTTCTTGTATCATTTTATTATTAGCTATTGCTTTAATTGAAATTCCATCTTCATGCATCAGCCTAATCAATTCATGCTCAACCGTTCGATGATAGAAAGCAAAGCCATTGATAAGTCGATTTGACTTTTTAGGTTTGCAGTTGTGCTTTTTCAAAGTTCGATAGACTGCCTGTACACTCATACCAAACTCGCTAGACAGACTCTCAACGCTTTTACCTGCATGACAATCTTGCACAATCATCAACTCGGTCGCATCTGCCTTCAATTTTTTTAGCTTGCCAAAATAAATTTGGGCTGTTTCATCAGCTTTAGTACCTGAGAACATGGATAGCATATCTTCTTTTAATGCAGCTTCTAGCTCTGGTGTTGGTTGGATACCAAAAAAACGATCAAGCAAGAAACCCATCATCAAGATATTCTGATTTATTTCACATGCCATTATGGAAGTCCGCGTTTGCTTTGATAAATCCATATTAATATACATACCTAATAAATACGGAGTAACGCGGATTATTTAAAAATTGTTATAGTGGGAGGGGGTTTTTATAGATATGAAAAAGCCCCTTTAAAGGGGCTTTGAATTTCATCGACAAGATGAATAAATGTTACCTGCGTATTTAATGTAAGCGATATTTATTGGTTTGACAAGCTCGGATATATTTCTTCATTCAGAAAGCGATTAAAAGCGGTTCGAGAGATCTTAAACTTATCTGCTAACCCTCTATGCTCAATTTCATTGTTCACATAAGAAAGGATATCTTTTTGAGTGTACCGCCTTGATGAAAGCATTACCGCCACTCGCGCTCTAATATCAGTTGGTAGCTGTTGAACCTTATAAAGCCTCTTTGCTTTTTTCGGTGATGCTGCTTTTCTAAGGATCAACAAAACATTTTTAACACCAATATTACGAACCAAGTTAGCCAGTTCGTAGCTCTCAGCCGCTGTTAGTCTAGAAACCGTCATATCACATAGCCTTCTGTAGGTGTTTTTTCATCAGATTAATTACTTCTGACGGTGATACACCTAACTCTTCTGACAGGCCAATTAACTCAACTTGCTCAGTTATCGTTAACGGTTGAGATTCTGGAAGAGACCTATCATTTTTACAAGCTTTTGAAATGGTGTTGAATTGTGATGATATCAGGTTTGAGCGCATCGTCATTTCCATGACAACAGTGTAATCGCACTTTGTATGACCTTTGATCCAATGATTGTATAAAGAGAAAAAACCGTTCAAGTTACCAGCTAGAGACTCAACGTCTTTATGAACCTTCTTTCTAAAATCGGTACTTGGGACATATTGATCTATATCAGAGTGATTTGGGTTGTATGGCGTGAGTATCTCAATAGACTTACCGTCAATAGTGACGAGTAAAGGGGAATTGACGCTATTTTCTTGAGGAAAATTGTTAGGCATGATGGCCTCCTTGGATATTTTATATATCGCCATCAGGAGGTTCCAATCTCACTGGTGGCGAACTGAGCAGGGTTGGAACTACCGTATCCAAGAAACGGCCTAACCGAAGTTAGCCCTACTCAGCTCACCATTGTGAGCTTACGCACAAACAAAAAAACACGCATAGGCGTGTATTGTGCGCCTCGGATAATAACAGGGTTCCAATCCTGACGCTAGATTTTGCTAGCGTGTTTTCATCTTAGATTGAAGATTGCACTTCGTCAACAACTTTCGAGACTACCAAAATGAGCAATAAAAATTACATATGTAATCTATCAACTCGATAGCGACTAAGTGATGATTTAGTCAATTTAGAGCTATCAGGAAGACCTTGCTCTTCTATCAGTTTATTGACTGCCTTTAATGCCTCTCCATGGCTCAATGTTCGAATCAATTTAATGACTCGATTTCTAACCTCAAAAGGTAGACAATCTACTTTGCTAATTCGCCCCATTTTAAACTCTCAATTGGCTTTAGATTTAACCAATATCGAACTAATTCCCCTATCAATAAAAATAACGGCATTTGCTTTAACATCACCAATTGAAATTTAACATTTCGTTAACATCTGGCTTTTATTAGATCCTTTTCCTCTTTCAACTTAACGAAAGGTCACAGGGTGGATAAGCTTTAAAATTCAATGAGTTAAAAAGAAAGGGGCGACATGAAAGAGAAAAGGATCCTTCGTCCTTTTCTAATGGTGAGAAAAATACCTTTTTAATCGAAATATAGACGAGTTTAAACTTATCTTTAAGCTATAAATCAATAGTTTAAATACCGTTTAAACATTTTCACAAACTCTGTAATTGTGCTCACTTTTGCAGGCTTAAATCGTCCTTTTCGTCCGTTTGTCCCGATATTGCTCATTTCAGCAAAAGCTAATGTAATGCGCAACTTCGACTAACTAGAGCAAGGCGAACCTAACCCCATCCATTGGCACTCTCGCCCCTTAAAGCCCCATAGAGCAAGGGATTAGAGGCTAAATTATTTCGGGATAATCCCTAGGATTCCGAGACAATCCCCACGTATAACACACGATAACACCCTATAACACAGATTGTTCATATCAATAGTCCCTTTACAACGCATAGAGCAAGTCCTTGCTCAGTCAGTTAACGCTGTTGTTTCTATAGACGGGCAAAACTGCATCACCTACCTAAATCCAGCTGCCGAGCGCTTGTGGGGTTATACACAAGAAGAGGTGCTTGGAAAGAATGTGAAAATGCTTGTTCCACGAGAACTTAGAGACAAGCACGACTCACTTGTGAATGCCAACCGAGAAACCCGGATAGATAAGATCGTTGGTACTAGTCGAGACGTTGAAATTGAGACAAAAGATGGTCGACGAATTTGGGCAAACCTCTCTCTATCAAGAATTGAATTAAATGGTGAACTTGGATACACCGCGTTCGCACGCGAAATTACTCAAGAAAAAGCCGCCAAAGAGCAGATGGAACAGGTGCTTTACCAAGCCATTGATGCCGTTGTTACCATCGACAAAGACAATATCGTGACCTTTTTCAACCCTTCAGCGGAAACATTGTGGGGCTACAAAAGCGCAGAAGTTATTGGAAAGAACGTAAAGATGCTCGTGCCAAAGATTCATCAATCACGCCATGATGAATACGTAAATTCAAACAGGCGCACGGGCAAAGATAAAATCGTCGGCTCTAGCCGAGAGTTATTAATGGAACGTAAAGATGGCGTGGAAATATGGGTCAGCTTCTCCCTTTCTAAAATCGAAGTAGGTGGTGAAATCGTTTACACCGCGTTTGTGCGAGACATTACGGAAGAACGCACTGCAAAAGAAACCATCAATCAAACCCTGTCTCAAGCACTTGATGCAGTCATTACCATTGATGAGCGCGGAACGGTAAGTTTCTTTAACAAAGCGGCGGAAGCGCTTTGGGGATACAAACCTGAAGACGTTATCGGTAAAAACGTAAAAATGCTGGTTCCAGTAGAGCTTCAGGCGAATCACGATGGTTTCATTCAGCGCAACATCAATACTGGTGAAAATAAAATTGTGGGTACAAGCCGTGAAGTTCCAATTAACCGACCAGATGGAAAAGAAGCTTGGGGTCTGCTTTCTCTTTCTAAAGTCAGCCTTGATGGCAAAACCATTTACACGGCATTCATTAAAGACATTTCTTCAGAAGTTAAGCAACGTAACGGCATGAAAGAAATCATGGATCGTGTTGGGACATCAAGTAACGAAATCTCAGAGATTGCCAAGGTCATCGATGGCATATCAGATCAAACCAACCTACTCGCTTTAAATGCCGCGATTGAAGCGGCGCGCGCAGGCGAACATGGTCGCGGGTTTGCGGTCGTTGCGGATGAAGTAAGGCAGTTGGCTTCTAGGTCTTCTGAATCCACCAATGAAATAAATCGCCTCAGTGATGATACGCAAAAACTCTTAACGGAATTGGCTAATGTATTGAAGCTAAAAACTGGTGAGTAGCAGAACTGTTAGCCTTTAAACATCAAGAGGCGCACCTCGCGCCTCTTTTGAATTCAACTGATTACACCCAACCTTCTAAATATTTTTGCTGCGGTTAACACAGCTTGGTTGAATACAAAACGTATAAAACTCGCACAAAGTTAATCGGTAGATGGCCAATAAACCCTTATAATCCGACTTTGATATTGTAAGTTTCGGTGACTCTTCCTTGTTTTATCTGCCTTCACGGGTAAAATCTTTAACAAAATATAATTACATACTTCACTCATGCCAAAACTGAATGCACTAGAAAGTACAGAGCATTACTCCATTCAAGAACAGTGTTCTTTAGGACAAATAGATACAAAGCTTGCTCCAGATAATAGCCCGCCAGTCCTCGCACTGCCGCGTTCGCCATTCCTAACAGACAAAGCGATTGAAAGCCGTTGGAATAGTATAGGAAAACCAGACGTGCGTGATGCATTACTCGACTCAAGCACGCACAAGCAAAGAAAAGCGTACAGCAAGAATATTGAGAACTTTATCGGTTCCGTCAAAGTTCCATTGGGCGTCGCGGGTCCGTTGCGTGTTAATGGGTTATTTGCTAACGAGGATTTTCTTGTTCCACTTGCTACCACGGAAGCCGCACTTGTTGCGTCTTACCATAGAGGATGCCAATTGATTACCGCATCGGGCGGTGCATCTGCCATGTTAATCAATGAAGGGGTTACCCGAACACCAGCATTCATGTTTGAAAGCCTAGCCATGGCCGGTCAATTTGTTGGGTGGGCAACCAGCCAATACGAGACTTTTAAAACACTGGCAGAATCCACTACTCGCCACGGAAAACTGAAAGACATCAGTATCACCATCGAAAGTAATCAAGTATTTTTGGTATTTGAATTTCTTACAGGTGATGCGTCAGGTCAGAACATGGTGACCATAGCGACCAATGCTGTTTTTGAGTTTATCTTAAAACATTCCCCAATTGCGCCTAATCACGCCATTCTTGATGGCAACCTATCTGGGGACAAAAAGGCCAACGCTCACACTATGCGAAGCGTGCGAGGGAAGAAAGTCTCTGCGGAAGTGCATATTCCACGGAAACTGGTTAAGGAGTTCTTGCACACAACACCGGAAGACATGGTCAAATTCGGTCAAATCACCACCTCTGGCGCACTCTTAAGCGGCTCTATTGGCGTCAACGCTCATTTTGCCAATGCTCTTGCTGCACTGTATATCGCCTGTGGGCAGGATGCAGCGTGTGTCGCTGAATCTGCCGTTGGTATGTCTCGTATGACGATAAAAGATGATGGCGACTTGTATGCTAGCGTAACGCTTCCAAATCTAATGCTCGGAACCGTTGGAGGTGGCACAGGGCTCCCATCACAAAAAGCCTGTCTCGATATTATGGGGTTAAGTGGTTCTGGCAAAGCGAGAGCACTTGCAGAGGTATGTACATCTCTTTGTTTGGCCGGAGAGTTATCGATTGTTGGTGCCTTCTGTTCAGGGCACTTCACAAAAGCGCACAGTAAGCTGTCGCGCTAATTCGACTTTGAAGACTTAAGTCCACTTCAAACAGCACATATCAAAAATGCATTTAAAAAGCCGCCTATCTCATCTGAGTTAAGCGGCTTTTTTGAATCTAGCTTTATTGAACTTAGCTTTGTTGAACTTAGCTATTTTGAAGTGATAAAACGTACAGCTTAGTCGTCTAGAAAAAGTGCCCATTGATATGGGTTCGATTACCTTCCGCTGTTAGGGATTCCCTATAGAAGCTCAGAACTTTCGCGTTTACAAAAATAATGCTTACCAAGATCAACATACAATAAAGAGGCCAGCCAAGTAGAATCCCCATCCAATGAACCTGCTCTGCTGGCGCGGAAAGCGTAAAATAAAACAGCGCTGCTTTTGCTGCAAAACTCGTTATCCACATCGCACTGATTTTTTGCCACATCCTCAGGTATTCATCAGGAAACTGACGGTTTAATGCTTTCAAATGATCGTACGTGGCTTCTGCAAGTAGCATGGGTAACGGAAAACGAAGAAATGAAAATACCAACATTATCAGACCAATTTGCAATGCACTGGCCATTAGTGAAAATTGTGGGAACGATTCTAAAAGCGCAACAGGAACATGTAACGACACCATCCATTCTATTAGCCCAAACAAAGCAAAAAAGAAGGCAACAATGCTCTTTCTAGTCGAATAAATAGAAACGAAACATCCGTAAGCGGATAAAATTAAGATGCACCAGAACATTCCGAATAAATGCACTAGCGAGTAATACAGAATAGCGGGCACCAGCAGGACTAATACATTTTCCTGACTTATGATGCTCGGTTTGACGAGCCTGTTCATATTGTCTTCCCTGACCAACGTTTTTATATATAAAAATACGTTTGGATTTCTTTCCTGTCTTAGCCGCAGGTTATGATTTTTTCCAAACGCTCGATACTTCGTTAGAGAAGTATCCAAAGGTGTCTAAATATAATCCAGACAATTTTTTATTATTTTGATCAATGTATCAGATACAAGGCCAAGTTAACTGCTTTTTATAATAATAGATTTATAAGCAGCCTTTTTATTAAGAGCCCGTCGCAGATTTAGGGGTTTCACTTGACAATAAATCATTGGTTTTAAAATGATAAAAAGCATTGTAAAGAGGTTTCTCTTTAAGCGGTTTAACAATAACGTAATTGGCTCCCGCATTGAGAAATGCATTTTTCGTTGACTCAAACGCATCCGCAGTACAGGCATAAATAGGCGCAATGATCCCCATCTCTTGCCGCATGCGACGCGTGGCCTCAACACCATCTAAATTCGGCATTTGGTTGTCCATCAAGATCAGATCGTATTCATTTGTTTTGACTTTTTCCATTGCTATCAAGCCATCTTCGGCCCAATCGACATCCATTCCATATTTCTGACAAAACACTTTTGCAATGAAGGCATTACTCTTATTATCTTCTACCAATAGGACTCTTATTTGAGTGTCAAATAACGATGAAGGATCTAGGCTTGAAGCCTCTTCTTCTTCGGACGAAATATGACTAACAGATGTAACTGGCAGCTTAATACAGAAAGATGCTCCCTCTCCTAACAAGCTCGTCACTTTAATTGACCCACCCATTAAATCGAGTAAGTTTTTTACGATAGCAAGACCTAAACCACTTCCACCATATTCACGTGTGGTTGTTGATTCGGCTTGCACAAAAGGTTCAAACATTGTTTCTAAGCTGCTTTCAGTAATACCAATACCTGAATCACGTACTTCAACATTCAAAACTTCTTTACCTGGTTCTGGGCTCTCTAGTACGAACCGAACCATTACACCACCAGTAGTGGTAAATTTGACGGCATTACTCAGTAAGTTAAATAGAATCTGATTCAATCGAACTTGATCGGTTCGAATAACTTGTTTAGCTGATATCTGATTCTGAATCTCAAAAGACAGCCCTTTATTGACACAGAGGGGCGTATAAATTGTTTCTAGCGACTTCACTAAATCTTCGAACACAAATTCATTGAATTCTATATTCAACTTACCCTGCTCTATCTTTGAAAAATCTAGAATATCATTAAGTACGGTGAGAAGATGTTCACCACTTTGGTAAAGAATATCGACTTTTTCTTTATTTTCTTCCTTCTCGAGCGTGCCTTGAAGGATTTGAGTGATGCCTAAAATACCGTTGAGAGGCGTACGAATCTCATGGCTCATTTTGGCTAAGAAATCTGCTCGCGCAACTGCGCTTCGCTCGGCTTCAATCCGAGCTAAGTTACTTTGCTTTTCTGCCTCAATGAGGGTCGTGATGTCTTGCCCTTGTCCGATGATCGCGTGGATTTCATTATCAAGTTCAAGTGGAGATAAATTCCACCGATAAATTTTATTATCTATAGGAACATTAACGCCCATTAATGTTTCGCCCGTCATCACCATTCTCAAATAAAAGGCGACTTTACTTTGGAAGCTCTTAAATCGATCATCAATGTCGCTATCACTTAAGCCTAATTTGGAATTGAGCGCCCTCTCCGCTGCGGGGTTCATTCTAAGTACGCCACCTTCTGTATCCCACACGATGATTGGAGAAAGTGAGAAATTGAATAAATCCTGAAAAGATTTGTCTTTTTCTCTTAACTCTTCAAACGTTTTTTCCAACGTATGCCCAACGTGATCAAACTCGTAAATGCTTGAGCCTTGAAACTCAGAAGATTCAATTCTGTCACCAGCAGAACGTGTGTACTCCATTAAGCTTTTTAATTCATTAGAGACAAGTCTTTGAATAATCTGGCGTGTCAAAAGCGCTAATGCAAACATGGTAAACATACTGATAGCTAGACCAACTTTGTAATTTTCCTCTAGCGTCAATATGTTTGAGTTAGTTTGAATCGTGTAGATATATATTGGGGTGTCTTCCCCATTGATAAGCAAGTTTGTTGCATTAAACAGATGCCCACCAGAGGAACCCGTATCGCCTTGGTTTAAGTCTTCTAACACTTCTGAATACAGTGGCTCTTCTGGTTGAATGGTACTCGCGATAGCTGTGTCACCAATCATCATGATGACAGCATCGCTGTTGGAGGCGACCTGAAGTTGATCTATCAATGATAAATTTCGATTGAGAACAACCGATATATACAAATGTCCCAATACTTGCCCATTTTCTAGACTGATAATTGGGGTTCGACGAATCAATAGATTTCTTTCGCCTAGCACTGTGTCTTGGCTTAGATAATGCCAGTCACGCCCGAAGCTGATAGATGTCGAGATCCGCTCCATATGAACTTCTGTTAAGCCATAGAACAGACCATTTCCATCATTCCATTCAACTTCACCTCTGTCTGTGGTTATGAACCGAAAATCTGGTGTGTTCAAAGGGTCATTTTGTTCTAAATCTAGGAAGAAATAATCAATTTTATTTGAATGGATATCGGCTAAGTTGTTCTGAAGTGTAATGTTAAGGGCATTACTGTCTTGGTGGCTTTGCAACGTTGCTAATTTATAATCAAGTAGGTTTTGCAACAAGCTAGAGGTTTGAGATGAACTGCGAGCCACCTCCTGCTTTATAATGCTGGATGAGAAGTGGTAGCTCTGAACCATTACACCTATGGTTAGAACACCAAAAATAATAACGATCAGGCGAACAATGAGGTTCGCCAGCGAGCGCCTTTTAGTTGTAAGTTTTTTAATCATCCTAGCTCAGCTTTTCCATTAGTCAGAATATCTGAAAGCACGAAGCTTTAATTCTTGTATTCTTTCTTCACTGTCTTGACTGGTTACTATCTCAAAATCTCCGGAATAAACGGTTGGGACAGGTTTATCCTCTAGGTCCATTTTAATGGCTTCCGCCATCGCAACACCAGTATCATCGTTCATTCTCATAATGGTAACATTCAATTCACCTTTTTGTATCGCTTCAAGCTCTGCACTTCCACCACCCCAGCCGTTAATTACTATATCTTTGCGACCCAGCTCTTTAATTGCGTCAGTTGCCCCCAACGCAACATCGGTAGAGCACGTATAGATAAAGGATAAGTTGTGACCTTGACTAAGCGCGTTTTTCGCCGCTTCGTATCCGCTTTGACGACTCGCTTTTGTGTAAAATGACGAACGTAATTGGTACGCCTCACCCTCGTTACTCATCGCTTCAATAAATGTATCGCCGCGCGCGGCACTTATGTAACCTTGCGAAAAGAAAAGTACAGAGTAGTCGCCACCGCGAGGAAAACGGGATTTAAAATGGCTTGCGAGTGCACGGCTACCTGTTGCGTGGTCAAACCCAACATACATGAATGGCTGGTTCTGAGACCATGCTTTAAGTGGAGTGGTAATGTTTTGAAGTATGAGTTTTGTATCTGGGCTGTTTAGAACGTGCTCAATGAATTTTCGGTGACGACCGGTATCAAGTGTAAAGATCAAATAACCGGATTTGTTGCGTATTGCCTCCATCAACGAAGCACTTTGTTGCCTAATGTCGACATTAGGCCGCGTGAATACTTTGTTAATTTGGTAATCAATGCCCAATTCATCCATACGTTTACTAAACGCAGTGATGTTACGTCGCCAATAATCTGAGACTTGTTCGCCAGGATAGATAACGGAAATCGTTACTGGTTTCGTTTGCCTTACTGCTAAGGGTGTTGGCTCAGAGCGAACAACCTCACTAAAACTCCTCACGAGCCCCTGCTGTTCAGGAAATGTTTTTAGAAAATCACTGTATTCCCAATAGCCATTGAGAGCTTGTGCTGCATTTAAGCCGGATGTTAGAGCCAAACTTAAGGTGCCAACCAAAAGATGTTGCAATTTCATATCTTAATCACCAATTTGCGTGATGCCTCACGATAATATAGTTGATGTAAAAAAGAATTTATATCGCAATTGCTTAGGATGAGTCTGACTGCTTATCCTTAACGCAATTCATGGTAAAGTCTGGCACGATTCGAAGAAAATGCATCATATTGCATTAGCATTTTGCTACCTAGGATCACCAAAATGCTCTAAATATAGAATGGTAGCTGCGGTTCTGGAGGGAACTTCTAGCTTTTTTAGCAAGCTTTTCATATGAACTTTCACTGTGGACTCTGAAATAAACAAGCTATCTGCTATTTGTTTATTGCGAAAACCCTTAGCGACTTCTTGCAGAATCTGTTGTTCACGGTCCGTTAATAGGTCCATTACAGATGGTTTATCACCTCTTTCGATTAAATATTTGCGAACTTCTTCGCTATAAATTTGGTTACCGGACATGGACTCTTTAATCAACGCAATCAAGTCATCTGGTTCTGTATCTTTCAGCAAATATCCGTCGGCACCTGCTTTAACCATAACATCAATGTCATTTGGGCTATCAGATACCGTTAAAACCACAATTCGAGCCTCAATGTCTTCAGATCGAAGTGCTTTTAAGGTATCTAGACCCGACATGCCCTTCATATTAAGATCAAGCAAAATCAAATCCGGTTGAACTTTTAAAGCAATAGCAAGTGCATCAGGGCCATTACTTGCCTCACCTACTACGCTAAATTCGTCTTCAAAGCTCAGGAGTTGAGCGATCCCTTTGCGCATCAAAGGATGGTCGTCAACGATGAGTACATTACAGATCGTCATGTTGATCCTCTTTCACTGTATAAGTTAATTGTATTTTACAACCATTCTCTGGTTTGCTTTCTATCTCTAACCGACCGTTGAGCCTACCCGCTCTTTCTTCCATAATGCTTAACCCATAGTGATTAAGCTTTTGGTGATTTACATCAAAGCCAATACCATCGTCTTCTACGACAACCCGCATTTCGTTATTAGACTTTGTGCAGTTAACTTTTATGTGTTTTGCCTTGGCATGCTTCACTGCATTCAAAACAGCCTCTCGAACTAATTGAAGTACATGGATTTGTTCATTGGCTTTAAGATTCAGTGAGGCAACTTGGTTGTTAACAGTAATAACAGAATCCGTTTGCTCTCTCAGTGGGATAATCATTTGAACAAGCGCTTCATCAAAATTCGCATCCTTAATTGAAAGGCGAAACGTATTCAGCAACTCTCTAAGTTGGGTATAAGCCCCCGTCAGCCCACTATCAATATCCGATATAATGGACGGTAGTACGGCTCGTTTCTTATCTGATTCACTGTTAAGCATCCTCTTTAGTAAGCTTACTTGAATCCTAAGACAAGATAAGGATTGAGCGAGTGAATCATGAAGTTCACGCGCTATTGTTGCCCTTTCTTCCATTAGAATGAGGTATTCTTCTTGTTTTTGAGTCTGAGAGTAATAGATACCCTGAGTGAGCACTTGAATGATGCTGTTAATCAACTCTTGATCAGGACACGGCAGCATAAACTGAGTTTCTAGTGTTCCCAGTACCTGATTGTCCAATTCTAGTGTTGTACGATTCCATTTGTTATTTGGCTTAGCCATACCTCTTTCAATGACTTCGCTTTGCTGAGGATCGCCTAACGTCAACTTTACCGCGGCGACCCCCTCTAAGCTGAACATAAAATCTATGACTTTCTCGATGTGACTTTTTGTAATCCGAGAAACGTTAAGTGCCTGTGAGCAGTGATACAGCACTTGCAGCGACTGATTAGCATGGCGCAATCGGTGAGTTTTCTCTTCCACCGCAGTTTCTAGACCACGATAAAGATGCCCTAACTCGGTGGCCATTGAGTTAAATGTTTCCGTTAGTCGAGAGAGTTCATTATCCCCAGACACATGAAGCGCCACATCAAAGTTCCTATTTTGAATCTCGTAGCTCGCATGACTTAACCTGTTTAGTGGGTTAACTATTTCTCTTCTTACGTAACGTACTACAAACGTAGAAATAATGAGAATACCGCCCAACCCCACACCACCTATCCACGATAGCGTAATCAACTTCTGTTCTGAGTATTCTTGTAACCCGAACACAAATTCGTCGATCTGTTCTACAAAATCGGCGACCTGACTTAAATACACATCGTTCTGTTGGGAATGTAGCAAGGTATTGAGCTGCTGCCACCTTTGGATGATCAACATATATTCTTGCTGGATATCCGCCGGGACTGTCCAGTGTCGAAGAGCCGACATTGAAGGTGAGAACAAAGAATTTTCAAATTGTTCAACGTGCAGATTAAAGTCGAGTGAATCACTTTGAATGTCATACGCAAGCCGATAACTCTGCATTCGCATCGATCCGGCAACATTTACCGCTTCCGCATCATTCAAACTCGATGCCAAAGTAAGAATCGCAAAACTCGTTGTCGTTATCGAGAGCAATAGGATGAGCAACAAAGCTTGCGCAACAGTGCTTGTTACTGGTTTTTTGGGTAACTTAAACAAAATTGTTTTCTCGTCTCGATTCCAAGTTCAAAGCAATAACCCCAGTAGAATTCTTAATGAACCAATTATTTTGAACATATTACCAGCCATCTCATAACCATTAGCGCTTGAATTGTTGATATTTTTATTGATCTAAAACAGTTTAGACTCCGATTACCCCTTTAGGGTTATTTAATCAATTGTGACTAAAACTAAACTATTTATGTGCAGTAATGAAGATCTATTAATAGATTTTAATGGCTTATATAAGAGGTTGTTTTGGTTGATCAATTCCGCAGGCGTTTTTTTTCACGAAAGCAAGAAGCTGAGACTCACCCTCGGCTGCCTTGGTTGAGTGGCGCTAACGAATTTACCGACCAGTGTACACGCTGCAATAAGTGTATAAATGAATGCGAAACACAAATCATCAAGCGCGGCAGTGGCGGATTTCCAACCATTGATTTCGATCTTGGTGAATGTACGTTTTGTTATCAATGCGCCGACGCATGTCCAGAACCTCTTTTTCTTAGCCAGAATGAAATGGCATGGCAAGCCAAAGCAATCATCAATAAAGATTGTCTTGCCTCCAAAAATGTCGAATGTCGATCTTGCGGTGACCAATGCGAAACCATGGCGATTCAATTCAAACTCGCTGTAGGTAAAGTCGCCCAACCCGAATTAAACCTTGATGAGTGCAATGGCTGTGGTGCGTGCGTTTCTGTGTGCCCAACTTCATCCATCAATGTGAGCATACAAAATAACGAGAGATAACTATGTCACTAAATGAAGTGCATATTTCCAGCTTAGTGGTGCATGTGTCACCAGAACATCTGTCACAGACAAAGTCTCGAATTGAAGAGTTTGACAATGCAGAAGTTTTTGGAGACAGCCCTGAAGGGAAAATTGTGGTGGTTTTGGAAACAGAAAACCAAGGCTTCATCACAGACACCATTGACGCGATTAATAACTTGCCGGACGTCCTGAGCACAGTTTTGGTTTATCACCAAATCGAAACTGACCTAGACGACAAGAATGAAAACACTGGAACGCAACATTCCCAATTAGAGGGTGAAGTATGAAAATGACAAGACGTGCGTTTGTGAAAGCAAATGCAGCAGCATCGGCAGCAGCCGTCGCAGGTGTAACACTACCTGCATCGGCCACCAATCTGATTGCCAGCTCCGATCAAACTAAAATCACATGGGACAAAGCACCTTGTCGTTTTTGTGGAACGGGTTGTTCAGTATTAGTGGGAACTCAGGGCGGCAAAGTAGTCGCAACTCAGGGTGATCCTGAGGCACCTGTTAACAAAGGTCTTAACTGCATCAAAGGTTACTTCCTTTCTAAAATCATGTACGGAAAGGATCGCCTGACTCAACCGCTACTGCGAATGAAAGACGGAAAATTCCACAAAGACGGTGATTTTGCGCCAGTTTCTTGGGATACCGCTTTCGATATCATGGCAGAAAAGTGGAAAGATGCGCTGAAAAAACGAGGACCGTCTGGTGTCGGAATGTTTGGTTCTGGCCAATGGACCGTAATGGAAGGTTATGCTGCAGCCAAAATGATGAAAGCGGGTCTAAGATCAAACAACATTGATCCCAATGCTCGTCACTGTATGGCATCTGCTGTTGGCGCGTTTATGCGCTCATTCGGTATCGATGAGCCAATGGGTTGTTATGACGATTTTGAACACGCAGACTCTTTCGTACTGTGGGGTTCAAACATGGCTGAAATGCACCCAGTACTTTGGACACGTATTACCGACCGTCGATTAAGCTTTCCTCACGTCAAAGTTAACGTACTTTCCACCTACTACCACCGTTCATTTGAGCTTGCGGACAAAGGCTACATATTTGAACCGCAATCCGACCTTGCTATCGCCAACTTTATTGCACATTACATTATCGAAAATGATGCTGTTAACTGGGATTTTGTTAACAAACACACCAATTTCAAGCAAGCGACGACAGACATCGGTTACGGATTGCGCGATGACGATCCTCTACAAATGAAAGCTCAAAACCCTAATTCTGGGAAAATGAGTTCTATTTCCTTTGAAGAATACAAAAAGTCTGTTGCCCCTTATACCGTCGAAAAAGCATCAGAAATGTCTGGAGTTTCACAAGAAAAACTCATCGAGCTGGCTAAACAGTATGCCGACCCAGACACTAAAGTGATGTCACTCTGGACAATGGGTATGAACCAGCATACTCGTGGCGTTTGGATGAACAGCTTGATCTACAACATCCACCTTCTTACGGGCAAGATTTCAACGCCGGGTAACAGCCCATTCTCGCTAACCGGTCAACCTTCTGCATGTGGTACAGCGCGTGAGGTAGGTACATTTTCTCACCGTCTACCTGCTGATATGGTGGTTGCTAACCCTAAACACCGCGCATACGCAGAAAAAATATGGAACATTCCTCCAGGCGTTATTCCACCGAAACCTGGGTACCACGCTGTACTTCAAGACCGCATGCTAAAAGACGGTAAGCTAAATGCTTATTGGGTAATGTGTAACAACAACATGCAAGCGGGTCCGAACATTAACAATGAACGTCTTCCTGGATATCGCCATCCGGACAACTTTATAGTGTGTTCAGACCCCTACCCGACAGCAACGGCTCAAGCTGCCGACCTTATTTTACCTACAGCAATGTGGATTGAGAAAGAAGGCGCGTACGGAAATGCGGAGCGTCGTACTCAAGCTTGGTACCAACAAGTTGACACCGTCGGCGAGGCAAAATCTGACCTTTGGCAGGTAATGGAATTCTCTAAACGCTTCAAAATGGAAGAAGTTTGGACCGAAGAAATGCTAGCCCAAGCGCCTCAGTACAAAGGCAAAACCATGTACGACATGTTGTTTGCTAATGGACAGGTAGATAAATATCCAATAGAAGAAGCTCGTGAGTTAAATGACGATGCGCACCATTTCGGCTTCTATGTTCAGAAAGGTCTGTTTGAAGAATACGCGGAATTCGGACGCGATCACGGTCACGACCTAGCACCGTATGATGTTTATCACCAAGTTCGTGGTCTTCGATGGCCAGTCGTCGATGGCAAAGAAACGTTATGGCGTTATAAAGAAGGCTCCGATCCATATGCGAAAAAAGGATCGGGTTGGGATTTCTACGGTAAGCCGGACGGTAAAGCACTGATTATTTCCGCGCCGTACGAAGCACCACCTGAAGCACCTGATTCTGAATTTGATCTTTGGTTATGTACTGGTCGAGTTCTTGAACATTGGCACACAGGCACAATGACAAGACGAGTGCCAGAGCTCTACAAAGCAGCACCTGATGCTGTTTGTTACATCCACCCTGCTGACGCAAAAGCACGTGGTCTTCGCCGTGGCGAAGAGGTTCTTATGTCTAACAAACGCGGCGAAGTTCGAGTGCGGGTAGAAACCCGAGGCCGAAATCGTCCACCAGAGGGCTTGATATTTGTGCCTTTCTTCGACGCTAGAATCCTAATTAATAAGCTGATTCTTGACGCGACCGATCCGTTATCGAAGCAAACCGACTTTAAGAAATGTCCGGTGAAAATCACCAAGATTGCGTAACGCAAAGTCGAAAGATAACACTGACCGCCATTGCGGCGGTCTGATCAGAATTTAGCCACAAGGCGGAGATTTAGAATGAAAAAACTCATGTTAACACTGCTGTCGGTGGGCGCAGTATTAAGCGGAACAGCGGTTGCTGAACTTGAAAATCTAGGTGGAATCGGGGGCGTCGAATCCCTTCGCGGTGTAAGCGAATTGGAAACAACTCGCCCTGCAGACGATTTTAAAAAGTTCCCTAGGGAACAAGTTCTGGAAAGCAGCTATGTTTATCAACCACCATTGATCCCTCATAACATTCGTGGTTATGAAGTTTCTTTGAACGCCAATAAATGTCTCGCTTGCCACAGTTGGAAGAATGCAAAAGAAATGGGCGCCACGAAGGTCAGTGTCACCCACTACGTAAACCGCGAAGATGCAGTGCTGGCAGACATGTCACCAAGACGTTACTTCTGCTTGCAATGTCATGTTCCTCAAGCAAACGCAAAGCCGCTTGTAGAAAACGAGTTTAAGAGTGTCGACTCACTGAACAAGTGATTAGTCACTCCATAAGAGGCGAATTATGAAAATACTAAAAGCGTTTTGGAAGAGACTGATAAGCCCTAGTAAGGCAGCCGTAGGGGTTGTGCTTTTTATGGGTTTTGCCGGTGGTTTACTCTTTTGGGGAGCGTTCAACACGGGTATGGAAGCCACAAACTCGGAAGAGTTCTGTTCTGGTTGCCACGCACCAATCGTAGCTGAAATTCAAGAAACTATTCACTATTCTAACCGTTCTGGTGTTCGTGCTATCTGTTCTGATTGTCATGTCCCCCATGATTGGGGTGACAAAATTGTTCGCAAGGTTCAAGCATCTAAAGAGTTGTTTGCTCACTTTGTGTTAAAGACAATTGACACACCAGAGAAGTTTCAAGATCGTCGAGCCTACCTTGCAGAAAGAGAGTGGTCTCGATTTAAGAACAACGACTCTTTGGAATGTCGAAATTGCCACGAATTTGAGTTTATGGACTTCTCTGAGCAAAGCACAAGAAGCGCCAACCAGCACTCAACGGCGTTAGCTTCTGGTGAAAAGACATGTGTCGATTGCCATAAAGGTATCGCGCACAAATTACCAGATATGCACGGTGTAGAAGGCTGGCAATAAGGAGATTTAAATGAGTAATCTAGAATCAATTATCTGGCATGTGTTGGGCTATTCTGCAATGCCAGTCATCATTATTGGTGGTTTCCTAGGGGTCGCAGCCGTGTCTTTATGGATACTATCACTTGGAAAAGACAAGAAAGTAAATTGATAGAAACCTTTGCTTGCTGAAGCCTGTATGGCTTAAAAAAAGAAAACTCCCACTATTGTGGGAGTTTTTGTTTTAAGCCAACTGTGTTGTTAGTATTATTATTTCGAGATATTAAGCGGTTTCCGCTTCTTTCTCTTTTACTATGTCTTCAATCACTGGCAGCGTTTGTTTTACATAGTTTCCAGGAGCGAGTCCCAGTACTGGGTAGTCTTCATTACCAATGCTAAATGGCTCGCGCTGTTCTTCTGGGTTAAAGCTCAACAACCACTTGTTCCAATGCAACCACCATGAGCCATCATGATGTTCAGCATTTGTCATCCACTCTTCAGCAGTGTCATCAAGATTATCGTTTGTCCAATACCCGTACTTTTTCTTGTCCGGGTGGTTAACAATGCCCGCTATGTGACCGGATTCACCAAGTACAAACGTCTTGTTTCCGCCAGTGTTAAGTGCACCACGATAAGTGCCTTGCCACAGAGCAATATGATCATCTTTCGTGGAAATAAAGTAGCTTGGGATACGGATTTTATTCAGATCAATCCAAACACCACCAATTTTTACGCCTTTATCTTTAACAAGCTTGTTCTCTAAATAAAGCTGGCGAAGAAGGAAATTGTGTGTTTTAGCCGCTACATTCGTACTATCACTGTTCCAATACAACAAATCGAAATCTACTGGGCTATTGCCCTTCAAGTAGTTATCAACGTAGTAGTTCCAGTATAGGCTGTTTTCACGCAATAGACTGAATGTCACGCTCAATGAACGTCCATCCATGTAACCTTGTAGATTGTTCTGGGCTTCAATCGCTCGAATTACAGTGTCATTGATATACGCACCGACTTCTCCTGGTTGTGAGAAGTCTAACAATGTCGTGAAGAAAGACGCAGATTTAATCCGCTTTTTCATTCTTTTCGCAGCATAATAAGCAACTGTAGAAGCCAATACCGTTCCACCTATACAATATCCAGCAGCATTAATTTGCTCCTGTCCAGTAATAGATTCAATGGCATTAACTGCTTTTACGACACCCTCAGTAACGTAGTCACCAAACTCAACGTTTGCCTGTGATGGACCTGGATTGCGCCAAGACATCATGAAAACGGCGTGGCCTTGTTCAAGCAGCCACTTAACCAACGAGTTTTTCTCTCGTAGGTCAAGAATGTAATATTTATTGATGAATGGTGGAACAATTAGTAGCGGTGTCGCATTGATTTGCTCAGTAAGAGGGCGATATTGAATGAGCTCAAATAGCTCATTTTGAAAAACCACTTCCCCTTTGGTATTGGCGACATGCTCACCGATTTGGAATGAATCGGTATTGGTCATACGAATTTTAAGGATGTCTGCACTTGCTTCAACATCTTCTCTGAAATGCTGAAGACCTGTTACCAAGTTTTCGCCATTCTTCTCCATCGTCAGTTTCAGTAACTCTGGATTAGTTGCGATAAAGTTGCTTGGCGACATTGCGTTAATCGTTTGACGAGAAAAGAAATTCAACCTTTCTTTGGTTTTCTCGTCTAATCCTTCAACTGCGTCAATCGTGTCCATATAGGTACGACTGAAGAGTAAGTAAGATTGCTTTATGAAGTTGTAATAGGCGTCTTCTTGCCACGCTTTGTCCTGAAAGCGTTTGTCGCCTTTTTCAGATTCTATAACCGAACCTTGGTTGGCTTGGAGTGCTACTTTTTGCCAAATTTCCAGTTGCTGCTCCCACCATTTGGTTTGAACTTCCAGCATTGCTGCTGGTTGTTGAGCGGCTTTTTCTAGTAATTCGGTGGTGTCTTCAAGGCTGATTTCTTGCATTGCCTTGTTTAGAGGAGTGTTAACGGCTGCCTTGCCTTGCTCAAGATCTTTCCACCATTGCTGGTTGCTCTCTTGGAGCTTAACAAGGTAGTCCGATAAGAAGTTTTGAAACATGATAAAACCCTTTCATCGGATCAAAAAAACGCCACCCAATAGGGTGGCGCCATCATCTTAAGCTGGAGTAGAAGCTTTCAGATTGTCTGCAGTAATAGTCTCAACATCATCTTTAAATTCAGTAGCAATAGACTGCAGTTTATTGCTATCTTCTGTTAGCTGCTGAGAAAGGCGAGTAAGTACAGATAGCTGCTGGTTGCTGAAAGAAGCCAAAGAAGTTACATCTCTTACTTCACTTGCTGCTTTCATCTGAGAAAGACCTAGCTCGCTGTATGCGCGAATGGCATTTAGGTGTAGCTCAGTCACTACTTCAGCGTTTTTTGCGACTAGTTTGTTGAACTTTGTGTAAGGTTCAAAAGTTTTTTCAGTTTGGTCAGTGAATGCTTTAAAAATATCTGTGTACATGGTGTCTCTCCTGATAAACAATTTTCCATTGAGTGAATCGATTTCAATTCATTTGAGGCAGTAGCCTCAATGAGTAAAACAGTCTTTAACTGCGTTTAAGTACCACAGCCGTTCCCATTCCACCGCCAATACATAACGATGCCACACCTGAGCTGCTGCCCTGACGTTCCATTTCATGGATTAGAGATACAATGATTCGGTTTCCAGACGCCCCTAGAGGATGACCTAGTGCAATTGCGCCGCCATTCATGTTTGCTTTTGAAAGAATCACGTCTTTTTCAACTTCGTGATGTTCAGCAAGTTGATGAACAACGCCGAGAGCTTGAGCAGCAAACGCTTCATTTAGCTCGAACACGTCAACATCTGAGATAGAAAGTTCAGCTTTACTTAGAGCTGATGTCACAGCCTTAACCGGTCCTAACCCCATGACTTTGGGATCTAGACCTGTCTGTGCATAAGAAGCCAGTTCGCATAGAGGTGTTAGGTTTAAGCGCTTTACAGCAGACTCCGATGCAACGACCAATGCACTCGCACCGTCGTTAATACCGGATGCATTACCGGCGGTTACCGTACCTTCTCTATCGAAAGCAGGTCGTAGTTTTTGCAATCCAGCTAGGCTCGCATCCACTTTTGGGTATTCATCGGTATCAAACGTGATCGTTTCACGGCGGCTCTTAACTTCGACAGGAACGATTTCTTGCTTGAATTTCCCTGCCTCAATCGCAGCAACTGCTTTTTGTTGGCTCGACAACGCATATTCGTCTTGAACCTGGCGAGTTAAACCAACTTCCTTAGCAATGTTTTCAGCAGTAACACCCATGTGGTATTGGTTGAAAACATCGGTTAAGCCATCTGAAACAAGCAGATCTTTGAAGTTAAGATCACCCATTTTGTGACCTTGGCGTAGACTTGTTGGGGCAGCAAAAGGAATTTGTGACATGACTTCAACGCCCGCAGCAACAACCACTTCTGCGTCACCACTTCGGATATGAGAAGCCGCATCCATCAACGTTTTCATACCACTGCCACACACCATGTTGACCGTGTATGCAGGTACGGTTTCTGGTACACCAGCAAAAATGGCGGCTTGACGCCCTATGCTCATGCCTTGACCAGCAGCAACTACGTTTCCAACGATCACTTCATCAACGTCTGAAGGTTGAACATTGGCAGCTTCTAGTGCCCCTTTGATTGCTACTGCACCCAGTTCACCAGCAGGTGTATTTTTCAGAGTGCCGCCAAACGCGCCAATGGCAGTACGCTTTGCCGCGACGATATAAACTTTTTCCATTGTAGAATCCTTAGTAACGTTGAATTAACTCATGTACAAACCGCCATTTACCGACAATGTTTCACCGGTAATGTAGGCAGCTGCGTCGCTTGCAAGATAGCTAACCGCTTTTGCGATCTCTTCTGGCGTTGCGAGTCTCTTCATTGGGATTCCACTCTTAATGGACTCAAGTACGTCTTCTCTAATAGCCGTCACCATAGGCGTAGCCGTGTATCCGGGAGCAACAACGTTAACTGTTACACCTGCACGTGCACCTTCGGCAGCCAGTGATTTAGAAAATCCAATCATCCCTGCTTTTGCAGCAGCGTAGTTGGCTTGCCCGAACTGACCTTTTAGACCGTTTACTGAGGAAATATTGATGATTCGCCCACCACCCTTTTCACACATTGCGGAAAAAAGAGGCTGGGTAACATTGAATAGACTGTTTAGATTGGTATCGATAACTTCAAACCAACTGTCAGCCGACATTTTTTTGAAGACTCCATCTCTGGTAATTCCAGCGTTGTTAACAACAATATCTGGCGTACCTTCTTCTACGAGAAGTTTCTCAAGCCTTTCACTGCATTCTGCAGTGTTCGTTACGTCAAGTTCAAAGAGCAAGACTTGCTCTTCGGTGAATTGCTTCTCATCGAACCATTCTTTTGCACATTGATAATTCCCAGTGTAGTAAGTCGCAATAATACGATAACCTTCACTAACCAATTGAGTGCTAATAGCCGACCCGATTCCTCCCTTGGAACCAGTGATCAAAGCGAGTTTTTCCATTAATGACTCCGTTCTTACAACAAGCGTGACGCAAGACGTCAAAACCAACTGACGTTATTTTTAACGTCTCAATGAGATTTATTCTTAATCTATTTAATACGTTCAAAGATTCAGATTTATTTTTAATTTAATAGAATTCTATGACGTTTTTATTTCTTGTTATTTAAAATAAGCAACATTTCTAATAAATCTACTTACAAAGTTTGGTTTATCGCCAAAACAAGATCACCATCTCAAATATCATGCACTTATGTTAACGAAATACTGAATAAGAAACTTATATTTTACATTTCAGAAACATTATCGAGCAATTTTTAATCAAAAGCTTTATTTATCATAGAGTTACGCTCGTTATATATAGATGTATTATTAAATAATAAAAACTATATATTCATTGTTATAAAACACATTAAACATCAATGGATAAATAAATTGATTATTCTTCATCTAATTACAATGACAGTTATATCATCAAATATTATTTTCAGATCAAAAGTGATGCCAATTCATAAAATAAAGAAGAGTATATAATTTGAGGTTATTTACTTAAATATAAATACAGGAATGGGAAAAAATAACCTTAGGGTGGATTTTTCATTCTCTATTCATTCAAAATTTTGATATTAAAAGTTTCTAATTTTGATCATATGGAAGACATTACCTCAATCGTTTTTTGTAAAATCGATTAGCATACTGGGTCATTTTTCAGTAGAAAAGCCAGTTATAAAACAACTTGGATCATTCAATCTACATTTCCAATGTTTCTTTATAACTGGCTTTCAGGTGCGCACTAGCTAGAGGTAAAATTTAGAACGTGAACGCTAAACTGCCTGATGCGCCAAACTGATTGTTTCCCGCGTAACTACCTGCGAGATCAATGTTAACCACATCAAAGGGGCTGAAACCTAGCCCAAATGTGACAGAATTGTCTACTGTACTTTTGGTGTCAATCTCATAACCTAATCGTAATTGAGCCCAGTCCCAAGCGTTCGCTTCTGCTCCGAGTCGGACAAACTGAGTATCATCATCGACTCCTACAAAACGCGTTTGAGCCATTAGATCAGCATCTGCTGCCAAGGTAAAGAACTCTGAAACAAAAGCTCCTCCTACTGTTATCTGCGGCGACAGTTCGTATACAAAGTTCGTTTCAGTAGTTATTGATTGTTTTAGAACGTCTTTAATGGCTAACGCCCCTCTAAAATTATCTCCGAGTAACCATACCGCGCCCAAATCTAAGTTGAATGCTGACTCTGTTGTTTCTCCTTCATCATAGTCATTGATTTTGAAGTCATTAACGTTAATGTTTTGCGAGTACGTAGTCAGGTTTTGAAACTTAGGAGTCACACCAAAAGAAAACTGCTGACCACCAACGTTAAGTTGCTTAGCTAGCGCTACCCCTATTTCGGTGTAACCAAAAGCAACCAAATCTACATCGGTGTTTTGAACTCGCTGCGTCGTATCCGTAAGACCATCAGATACTTTCGACGCTACGTTTGTTACCCCAATAACTTCAACGTAACCAGCAGTAAATAGGTTAACAGACACAACTTGAGTTGGAATTGCTACCGCCAGTCCGAGGTTTCCAGACGCGGTAAGGGGTTTGTGACCAGACAATGAATCTAGTTGACCGTTTAGCTCTTGAAGTAAAGCTGTGCTAGGTGATGACTGCACTTTTTCAAAGGTGTTTTGCACATCATCAATAAGCTCTATTGCGTTATCGGTATCCCGAACTTTCACTCCACCAGCAGGAATAAGCAAAGCAAAATCATCTGAATCTTCACTGACCGCAGAAAGCGCTGGGTTGTAGAATGGAGCGACTAAGTATTCCCCAGAGGCAACCCCAGTATTCCCCATACCATTTCCGCGCCCATCGGCAACATGATTAGCTGCGCTGACAGACAGCGACAACAAAGATAAGCCAAACACCACTGCATTTTTGTTATTCATAATCTATTCCAATTATTATTTATGTAGCTCAACTATTTTCATAAATGATATGAAGATAATTTCTCTTTCAATAGATTATTGTAATGTATGACTTGAGTTGCGACCGCGATTTAATGTGATCTATAACGCCTTTTAGAAAGGTTGAACCGGATAAGAAAAAGAATGTTAATTTAAGAAAGTAAAAAGGGATACGCCAGAAACGAGTTTTTCTTTCTGCGCTTTTGGCAATTGCTTGATTTTGTATTCTAGTTTTAACGCTGCACTTTTAGAGTCTGCAACGTAGAACCACTCAAGTGTTAGAGGCATTTTTCCGCGTAAAAACTTTGCCCCTTTACCCAGCTGATGCTGGCGAAACCGACGAATGACATGGTCGGTTACGCCACAATACAAAGACGCGTTTTTGTCTCTTATAAGGTAAACAAACCAAGCGTCTTCACTTATCATTGATTAATGAGCGCTCGAAGCTGGGCAAGAGAATCCTTAAGCTCTGACACTTCTAATTTTAGCTCAGCCACTTCACTTTCTAGCGCATCTACTCTCGTTGTATCGCCAGAAGACTCAATTGAAGCAGTAGCAAGAGATTCGATATCAACTTCACCACAGAATAAGTGCTGATAGCGAGATTCACGCTTTCCTGGCTCACGAGGCAGTTTTACAACTAATGCACCCTCTTCACGTGCAGCAAGCCCTTCCAGTACACTCTCCGTTTCTTTTACATCAGTAAAGGTACAAAGCCTGTTTGTGCGTGTACGGAGTTCTCCTGGCGTTTGCGCTCCTCTGAGTAGCATGCAGCAAACTATCCCTTTTTCTTGCGCAGTAAACTTCAAGCTTCCAAATTCTGTATTACAGAACCTATGCTGATACTTCGCAGCACGAGAGTTAAAGCTGCTTTCGTCGGTCACGAGTCTGCGTTGTATGAGTGAGTCCAATGCGTTTTGTACATCACCTTCAGATAATGAGAGTACAGGGTCTCGATTGCTCTTCTGATTACATGCAGACGTTAAGCTGTTTAAAGTAAGCGGGTAATGATCTGGCGTAGTCACTTCCTTTTCTATTAAGCAGCCAATCACGCGAGCTTCAATAGCGTTCAATTCAATGCTCATTCAACCTTCCTTTTTGTTCTGCCCCCTGATACTAACCCTTATCTAGTGGTTAGTTACCAAAGGAATTCGTTGTGGCTTGCCATCCAAAGATAGAACAACTATTTTACTTCGGCTCAGTTCTATCTCGGTAATTTCTTGCAACTGACGACCTGTTTTATACGAGGAACTGAGCTTAGTTCTTGTGGAAGCGCAGTTCTCTTTGGTGTCGCATTCATCTATAGGTGTCATAGTTTCGCGGTAATTGTTTAAATACTTAGGAAGATGATATAGCGGTTCAGGAGTTCAACACAACTGTTCTCAGAGTGTATGTTTAAATTTTCATCATAAGATGCAAGGGATTGATCTAAAGTCTGTTAAGCGTTCCTGCATTATGTTTTAATCAAAAAAAGTTACTCGTTTTGATTTTGGGGAAAAAATCCTATGAACAACGTATTTGAAATCGTTAACCAAGCTCGTCGTAAAAACAAACTAAAGCGTGAGTTGCAGGACAACGATAAGAAAATTCGTGATAACACTAAGCGTGTTGATCTACTAGAAAACCTACTGGACTACATCAAGCCAGAAATGAAGCCTGATGAAATCGTTGCTATCATCAAAAACATGAAAGCTGATTATGAAGATCGCGTTGATGACCACATCATTAAGAGCGCAGAAATCTCTAAAGTTCGCCGCGACATTAGCCGTAAGATCCGCGAGCTAACAGAAGCAGATAAGCAAACTCAAGGTAAAAAATAAGCCGATTCGCTTATCCAAAACCGCTTTCTAACCCCTGCTACGCAGGGGTTTTTATTTCATTCCCTCTTAAAATCTCCGCATCAAGTTTTACTGATTCGTTCAACACAAATAGGTATACAAGATTTATTTTTAACGTTTAACGTTTGCGTAATCGCTTACTTTCACTTTCCTTAACACCTTGTATTCCAGACCTATTCAGCTCTTGTTATAGTTAAACAAAATGACCATTCGGGGCAAGGATAACCCCCACCATCTCATGAAGAGAAGAATTGGTAGCTGTAACACCGATGAGACTATGAGGGTCAAATAATGGAATTTAGCACTGTAGAAATTTTAGGTTACGCATCGTCAATCATGGTAGCGATCTCGCTAATGATGAAAGACATCGTATTGCTTCGAGTACTTAACTTTATTGGATGTGCACTTTTCACAAGCTATGGCCTAATGATCGACGCTATGCCTGTTGTCGTCACCAACGGATTTATCGCTTGCGTGAATGTATACTTCCTTCTCAAAATGTATAACGAGAAAAAAGCTGAAAACTTGGAAACGGCAAAAGCGTAAATACTTTTCCCTTACCGATTGAAGTTCAGTCAATTTTATTAAAAAAAGCTAACTATAGAAGAAAGACCCAATCGCATTGCCATTGGGTCTTTTTTTATATTCGAAAAAGGAAACACTGAATTTGATAAAAAGCACTAAGCTTGATAAGAAAAGCACTATGTTTGATAAGAAAGAGTTTGAAATACGGGGTACATACTCGCCCCGTAAGACGACAAATACTTCCCAACTCTAGAAGACGCAATCTCTGCTACTGGGTAATCAAAGCGGCTGTTCCACTCAGTAGTTAGATCCATCTCTTTAATCAAAGCATCGCTAATTGCTTTAGGCGAAGTACCGCCAATAACAATGCACTCGGGATCAAACCAGCTCAGAGTAAGCAGCAGTGCGGGCATCAACCGTTCTGCTGAGCGTTTTATCCAATTCGCGACAATCGGATGAGTGATATCGGGAATATCTTCCAACTTCACCACATCTAAACCTGCATCTTGAAGCTCTATAATCAGTTCTCGAAGACACGGCCTCAACTTATCACGCCTATTAAAAAACGTGCCGATTTCTCCCGCATTGTTGTGCCTGCCTGAATAGAGTTTTCCATCCATAATCACAGCCCCGCCAATCCCGTGACCTATTTCAATCAAAACCAAATGCTTTGTCTCTTCCCAAAGCCCAGAATAATATTCACCGACTGCAGCCACCTTACAGTCGTTATCGATCCAGACCGGATAATCGAACTGTTCTCCGAATAACGCCGCTAAATCAACATTTCTCCAGTGCTTCATCTGATCGATGGTGTGAACACATTTGCCATCAGACATATGTGGACCAGGCATCGAAACCCCTATTCCCAGAATTCGAGCATTCACTAATCTGTGCTTTACCGTTAGTTTCTCTATCGATTTCTCAATGAGAATAATGGTGTCCTTTAAAGGTTGAGATTCGTCGTAAAAAATTTCGACGCGATCCAATATCTCACCAGTAAAATTGGCAAGCGCTAAGTCAATCTTTGCGATATGAAAAGCCACACCAAACGTAAAAGCAGCATAAGGCGACAATGAAACGGGCTTTGCTGGCTGTCCACGCCCGCCTTTAACTCGCTCACTTTCATGAATAAGCTGCAAACTCAATAGCTCTTTACAAAGAGTCGTCACTGAGCCTGTACCAAACCCTGTTAACTCGGCAATTTTTGTTCTGGGTAAAGAACCGTGCTGGCGAACAACGCCAAGAACCTTTTTTTGCCCTTCTGTCAGGCTAAGTTGAAGTGGTTTAATTGGAGACAACATGTTCCGTTACTGATTCCCTATATACTGCTTTTACTTGATAAAACACATGAGCTTATTGAGCGAGAGCCTGCTGACCTTTCTCGGTTACTCTATATTTTCTATGTTCAACATTCGGTATTTTAGACGGGTTCAAGCCCTGCTTCGTAAACCAAAGATTTCAGCATTGCTATATCATCGTGACTGATCATATCAATGAGTCCGTCGCGTAACCAACCGATTATTTCATTATGAACATCATAACCAAAGTGCCGATTAAAATGTTCAGTAGGAGATAAACCGTTACTCATCGTTGGCAAAAACATTCTGACACACAACCCTTCGTTCTTATACGCCTGTAAATCTTCGACATGAACATGAGGGTACTCAACACAAACACAGTCCGCATTAGATGCCTTAACCGCCGCAAGCTGATCATTGTAACGTGCCAACGTCACCACTTGAATGTTCAAGTTTTCTATCGAGCTTTTTGCGATATTGAGTAGAACGTGGTCGAACGAAAGAAGTTGAATGTGTTCGATACTACCGGGTAGCGATTTTAGCAGTTTATCTAGCTCGCTAATAAATTCCTTATGCCGCTTACGTTGTTTAACCTCAACAACCAACCCAACCCCACTATCCATTGCCCAAATTAAACACTCTCTAAGCGTTGGAATTTTAGTTCCGGCAAACGATTGATCAAACCAACCGCCGAAATCGAGCGCGCTTAAATCAGACAAACTCATTTGCTCAACATACCCCGTCCCATTAGAGGTGCGGTCGACACTATGATCGTGGATAACAACAATTTCATTGTCTGTGGTCATCGCTACATCTATCTCAATGGAATGCGTTCCTTCTTGCAGTGCTCCCTCAAATGCTGGAAGTGTATTTTCTGGATAAACATGGCAATACCCCCTATGACTATTAACAAGGACCTTTCCCAAATGAGCCACATGGAAATTAAATGACATACAGCAACCTTATTCTTTATTGAAAAGTTTAATAAAACTGTAATCCATCTATGATTGATGTTCAATCTCTTATTGCTGATTATTTTATCATTTCTTTATTCTTTTATTTATCAACTAGATACACAGATATTAGTCGAAACACAGTCTTGATTTATCCAATAAGTAGAAGCTCGTCACAATATTTTTGAGAATCATTCATTAGGATTATTCTTTGTAGGCAAGTTTAATAAGGAAGAAAAAAGCCGATGTTGCAAATTAAGGATGTAACTAAGAAGTTTGGAGACTTTGTTGCTTCAGACAATATTTCATTTGAAGCAAAAGCCGGAGAGTTTGTTACGCTTCTGGGTCCTAGCGGATGTGGAAAAACCACTCTTTTAAAGATGATAGGTGGTTTTCTG
The DNA here is from genome assembly GCF_019977755.1 of Vibrio penaeicida. Taxonomy (NCBI): domain Bacteria; kingdom Pseudomonadati; phylum Pseudomonadota; class Gammaproteobacteria; order Vibrionales; family Vibrionaceae; genus Vibrio; species Vibrio penaeicida. The sequence goes on from NZ_AP025145.1 coordinate 1,324,477, forward strand.
TCTTTGGATTCTGGAGAAATTCATATCAACGGGCACCAAGTCGACCAGCAACCGCCCGAAAAACGAAGTACAGCGATGTGTTTTCAATCTTATGCCCTCTTTCCGCATTTAAGTGTTTCCCACAACATCTGTTTTGGGTTGGTTCAGAAAAAGATGCCGATAGAGGAGCAACGCGCAAGGTTGGCAGAGGCAATCGCCCAAGTCGGACTTGAAGATCATAAGGATAAGCTGCCGTCCCAACTTTCCGGTGGTCAGCAACAACGCGTTGCTCTAGCACGAGCAATGGTTATGCGCCCAGATGTGATCTTATTCGACGAACCATTATCTAACCTTGATGCCAAACTGCGTGAAAGTGTCCGTTTTGAAATCAAATCGCTCCAGAAAGAGCAAAACCTTACGACAGTTTATGTCACGCATGATCAAGCTGAGGCGTTGGCCATGAGCGACAAAATCGTAGTGCTGAATAAAGGCTGCATTGAACAGATAGGCTCGCCTGAACAAATTTATTTTCAACCTAAAAACCGATTTGTAGCAGACTTCATTGGTGCAGCAAACATTCTTCCAGCCAAGGTTTCTCATACCGACACCAACAATTTATACAGAGTCGAGTGTGAACTTGGCATCTTTATCACTCAATCCGACACCGCACCCATTTCAGAAAATATTTACATTTGTTGGCGCCCTGAGTCGGCTCATGCAGCGCTTAACGACGACGAAAACCAGTTCCAAATTCAAGTGGAGAACCTTGCTTTCCTTGGAAATGTCACAGACTTGTTCGGACGAGCAGCCGACGAACCTAGCGGTCAAAAAATTCGAATTCAGCTCCACCAAAAAATGACTTGCAGAGCTGGCGATAAAGTCTCGTTTCAACTACCTAGAAACGCGATACGTTTTTTGGAGGAGGTATAGCCGTGAAAGCTTATGTACTTCTTATTCCTGGCTTAGGCGTCATTCTGTTCTTGATGGGCAGTGCTCTCTATGCCGTTGTCGCCCAAAGTTTTGGCATGGTCAGCCTGACAGGTGAATCGTCATTTACGTTTACTTTTTGGCAAGAGATGATTTCCGATCCAATTTTACAGCGTTCGCTCGCTTATTCATTACGCACGTCCACTCTAGGCAGTTTGGGCGCCATCATAATCGCTTACCCCATTGCCATGTGGTTAAGTAAGCCATTACCCGCAAAACCACTGCTTATAGGTGTGTTGCGTGCTCCAATGTTTGTACCGGGGTTAGTCGCCGCGTTCTTACTTATAAATGTCATCTCGTATCACGGCATTTTGAATGAAGGGCTGATGGCTTTAGGTCTTCTCGATAAGCCACTCCGCTTAACAAACGATAAGTTTGGTTGGAGTGTGATCCTATTGCAAATCTGGAAAAACGTCCCGTTTGCACTCATTTTATTGGGTGGTGCTATCAACAGTATTCGGAGTGACATTCTTAATGCCGCAGACGATTTGGGAGCCTCTCGTTTTGCAAAATTTAGGCAGATCATTTTCCCGCTCACCATTCCCGCATTGCAAGCGTCTTTGATATTGATATTTATTGGTGCCCTTGGTGATTTCGCCTTTGCTTCTATCGCGGGTTCACGAAACGCTTATTCGCTCTCTATGCTGATGAACTTTACCGCGACGCAGTACTACGAATGGGAGAAAGCCGCCGTTATCGCCATGGTTATCATGCTTGTTGCTGTTATTTCCGCCGTCGTCATTACCTTAGTCACCCAACCTTTCGCAACCAAGACTCGTTCCGTTATTACGACCATTCAAGGGAGGAATTCGTAATGACTAAAAACAGCAAATGGGTCATCTATCTAAGTGTCGGTTTTTTCGTTGTGGTCAACGTATTGTGGCTCGGAATTCCTTTCGCAATGGCTGTGCTTTGGTCTTTGGTCGACCCTGCTCATCCCTGGAGTTTCCCCGATATTTTCCCACAAGTTTTATCTTTTGCCCGATGGTCTGAAATTTGGGAAACCACCTCTCTCGAAGAAGCTCTTATCAACAGTTACACCGTCGCTCCCGCCGTTGCGTTTCTTACGGTTTGCCTCGCGACACCGACAGCCTATGCGTTTGGTCGGTTGGATTTCAAAGGCAAGAAAACGGCAGAGATTCTAACGTTACTGCCAATGGTTATGCCTTCAATGATACTGGCTATTTTCTTCAGCGGAATGCTCCTCCAGCTGGGTATTTCAGAACCTTATGTCAGCATTGTTATCGCACATACGGTGCTCGCTCTTCCCTACGCAATTCGTATTTTAAGCGCTGGGTTTAGAGCCGTACCTCAAGATGTTATCGATGCATGTGCAGATATGGGAGCTAGCCGCTTTACCACCTTTCGTCATGCCTTCATGCCGATGCTGAAACCGAGCATGCTGGCTTCACTCATCTTTTGTCTGGTGATCAGTATTGAGGAATTCAATATGGCTTACGTATTGGGTGCCCCCGACTTTATTACCGTTCCAACCATTTTGTATTCCTTTCTGGGGTACTCATTCATCCGTCCGGATGCGGCTGTGGTGTCACTATTTCTAGTGATTCCTAACGTCATACTTATGCTCATTATTGAGCAACTTTTAAAAGGAAATTACTTGTCCCAATCCACGGGCAAAGCTTAGTAAACGAGGAAATTATGTTGAAATTTACCCCCTTAAAAGCGCTACTAGCTGGAATGCTGGCTTGTGTCGCGACGTCGGCATCTGCATACGACGTCACTAAGATGACATGGAAAGAAATAGAAGATCAGGCAAAGAAAGAAGGTACGGTTAGCTTTGCGGTATGGTACCTGCAACCCGGGTGGCGTGAGTTTGTAAAAGGCTTCGAAGACCAATATGGAATAAAAGTTCGAATCCCTGAAGGTACATTAGACGGAAACCGAAATAAGCTAATTGCGGAAAGTAAGCGTGAAAAAGGAAAGCTTGATGTCATTGCTTTAGGTGCATCGAATATTAAGATTTTCTCTCCAGAAAAAGTGCTTTTAAAATTGGATGTATTACCTGAGATTACAAACCTTAAAACGGAAAGTGAAGGGTTTGACTCAGAAGGTTACGCGGTCACATTTTGGGGTAACCAAACCGGTATTGCGTACGATCCTTCACGTATCAAGGAACAAGACTTGCCCCAAAGTTTTGAGCAGCTGAGCCAGTACATGGAAACCAACTCGAAATCATTTGGCGTGAACGATCCAAATGGCGGTGGTTCTGGTGGTCGGTTTATTGAAGCCGCGATAAGAAATTATTCTGGAGAACCGAAAGGCAAAAAACTCAGCTCATCGGTAACTCAAAAATGGAGTAAAACTTGGGATTGGTTCAATCAGTATGAAGATAACATGGTGATTACCGCTTCTAACGCCGACAGCCTAACACGAATCAACGATGGTGAGATTGTTCTTGCTCCTGCATGGGAAGATCACCTCGCTGGCTTGCAAAAGCGAGGAGCAATAACCTCACGTCTAAAGTTCTACATCCCTAAATTTGGTATGTCAGGTGGCGCTAATTTTGCGGCTATTGCCAAAAACAGCCAAAGAAAAGCAGCGTCTGTACTTTTCTTACATTGGCTAACCAGTGCTGAGACTCAAACAGCCTTGAATGCGAAATTCGGCGTTGCACCACAACACCCAAATTCCGACGCCAGCCAAGCACTCGTCTCTCAAGAGATGCGCAGCCGCTCTACTCAACCTTTTAACGCCATTTACGGTAAAGAAATGAGTAAGCAGTTTACGCAAAGGGTACTTATGAAGTAACTATGGTCTGGCTCAATAGGCTATTCCCTTCTATTGAGCTATAATCATTCTCCCCTCAAAAACAGATGCGGAAGCATCTGTTTTTCTTTATACAACTCTGACCTTACATATCTTATTCATTGACCAAAGTGGAGCGACTTTGCTTAAAAGCCTCCTAGCTCTTCGGGAATTATTCGCTCGATCTAACATTTTAGGGTTCTTCACACGTTATATCCTATATGGATGCCAGAATAGCTTCTATACTCAAAGAAAAATTAAAACTTTTATGCACCTAAGGCGGTCGGGTATATGAATTTTTCACACAGGTTATTGGGTCTTTTCGCTACTCTTTTCATACCGCTTCATTCTTCTGCTGACACATCTTCCATCAATATTTACCTCGATGCTGATCGATCCAACTACATTGAATCCGCCCGCTCCATTGAACAGGGTATAAAAACGGCATTCCAGGAAGTGGACAATACCATTCAGGGGCGCAAAGATAATTTCGTCGTTCTAGATCACAAGGGTAATTCTGTCCGAAGTAAAAAAAACATGGCTAAGTTCCTTAACGATCCCGACGCTTTGGTCATTTTTGCAGGTCTTCATTCGCCCCCGTTAATTAAATACCGAGAATACATAAACAAAAACCAAATACTCACACTGGTGCCTTGGGCGGCTGGCGCGCCTATTACGCGTTATCCGAGTAAAGAAAACTGGGTGTTTAGGCTTTCCATAGACGACAAAAAAGCAGGCGAGAGAATGGCAAGCTTTGCTGTAAAAGACAGAAAGTGCAAAACCCCTCATCTATTATTGGAAGAGACACCTTGGGGAAAGTCTAACCAAAGAAACATGACATTAGCGATAGGAAACTTTGGGTTAGCCGAACCCAAAGTTACTTGGTTTAATTGGGGGATAAATGAATCTGGTGCACGAATTAAAATTAGGGAAATAAAAAGAGCTAACGCCGATTGCATCTTAATGGTCTCAAACGCATCCGAAGGTGTTCAAGTCGTTAATGCAATGGCATCTATTCCTTTAGAAGAAAGGCTTCCGATAGTCAGTCACTGGGGTATTACAGGTGGAGACTTTGCAGAGAAAGTTCCTCACGCTATTCGCTCTCGGCTCGATCTTTACGTGATTCAAACCTGTTTTTCATTTCTGTCTTCTCCAGAAACTTCTTTGTCCACTAGCGTCCTTGAACAGGCGATACAGCTATTCCCATCAGAAATCCAAACGCCCAACGACATAAACGCTCCAACAGGATTCATTCATGGCTACGATTTATCCAGAGTTCTGATTCAAGCGTTGTCTCAAATAGAGCTTGGTGAAGATATGGTCGAAAACCGCGCCAAGGTTCGGTTGGCCCTTGAAAGCGTTGATGCGCCCGTTAAGGGGTTGGTAAAAACCTATCACACACCTTTCAGCGCATTTTCAGACGATCAACCTGATGCTCATGAAGCGCTTGGGTTAGAGGATTTATGCATGGCCAAATTCAATCAAACAAACAACATAGCTGTAATTCAAAAAAATAATGTGCGTTGAGGAGATTGCCTTTGCTTAAGTCTTTATCGGCAAGACAACTATTTATACTGTTCATTACTATCGTCGCTGCGCTGTTCGCAGGAATCGGTGGCATGGTGATCAACCACCAAAGCAGAATCGCACTCACGTCACTTCAGTCAGAAGCCACCAAACTTGAACAGGAGTCGGCAAAACGGCACGTTTTACAGTACCTTCAAGATAGAGAAACCGCGTTCAAGCGTTTGTCTTCCTCCCCAGCTTTAGTCAATGCTGCGATGGGAAACTCGGTCAGTCCACAAGAAATATTCGATCACATAAAAAAAGAGCGTATTTTCAATGACTCTATAAAAGTCGCCTTGTTCGACATAGCGAGCGATCTCGTGTTTAACGAGATAGATTTTTCTTATCGAGAGCAACTTTCACTGGACTCGGTTAACAGGATACTAATAGACAATGGCTCGCTAATTGTTTCTCTTGTCCAAAAATACAAAGAGCAGTTTTTCTGGATGTACGTTCCCATTACGTATAACAACTCTGTTGAAGGTGTCTTTATGGTGGAGTTTAAATTCAACAGCCAAGACTTCTTTTCGGGGCTAATGAAGGATGGCCAGCGTTGGATTGCACTTCAGCAGCTTGAAACTAATGTTAACCCTCGCCCATCACAAGCGTTTCCTTGGCGTGTGTTTGAAGTCCCCGTTAATCAGTTTGGTTTGATTCTACTGTATGGCATTAATACCGATTTGGAAAATCAACAGCGAAGTACTCTACTCTATAACCTAGTCAGTACGACGTTCATCGCCTTTGTTGTGTGTTTAATTGGCGCATATTTATTTGGTCGAAAACTACTGGTTCAACCTTTTGAAGAACTTGCGTTGTCTCGGCAACAATTGGCAGAATCTTCTAAGCAGCTAAAAGTACAAGAAGAGGAATCTCGTCGATTGGCAAAAGTCGCCAGGCATGCCAAAGATGTCATCATCATTACTGATGTAAATGGAAATATTACGTGGGTAAATAACGCATTCACTCACCTTACTCAGTATAAAGCGGAAGAAGTTATAGGGAAGAAACCTGGAAATTTGCTCCAAGGGAGAGAAACTAACGCAGACACCAAACGACGTATTCAAAAAGCAGTAAGCAACTGCCAAGGCATAAGAGAAGAGATTCTAAACTACAACAAGTCTGGCGAAACGTACTGGATAGATATAGATATCACCCCAGTTTTAGACGAATCCGGCGTAATTGAAGGGTTTATCGCTGTAGAAAGGGATATTTCAGAGAAACAAAGACTGCAAGCTTCATTAGAAGACGCAAGAGACAAAGCAGAAAAAGCGAACTCAGCAAAATCACATTTTCTCGCGAGCATTAGCCATGAGATACGTACTCCCATGAATGGTATTTTAGGCATTGCACAGCTCATAAACAAAACAGAGCTGACGGATACCCAACAAGAATACCTCGATACCCTACAAAGCTCTGGCTCTCATATGATGTCATTACTCAATGACTTACTCGACTTTTCAAAAATCGAAGCTGGGTTACTGGTATTAGCGCCAGAAAGTTTTTCCCTATTGGACCTTATCAATGAAATTGAAACCACATACACACCATTATGTATGGAAAAGGGCATTGAGTTTAAGTGCTTGCATTCTATCGACAGTTCAGTATGGCTATTGGGCGATAATGGAAGAATTCGACAAGTTCTAACTAACTTAATCAGTAACGCTCTTAAGTTTACTGAGAAAGGCAGTATTACCCTAGAAGTGTGCTTGAATACACAGCCCGAGAATATGCAACCTATGCTAAGTGTCTCTGTATCAGATACAGGAATCGGTATTGACCCGAGTAGGCAAACCGAAATTTTCAGTCCATTTATCCAGGCGGAGAGTAGCACAACAAGAAATTATGGAGGAACAGGGCTTGGGCTCGCTATTGCCGATCAAATATGTAAGGCAATGTCTGGAAAAATTGAGTTACTCAGTGATGTGAATAAAGGAAGCCAATTCATTGCAAGTTTTGCACTGCAAGTGGGTCATTCAGAAAAAAAACGAATAAAAGAAAGCCATTCTGAATACCAAGCAGGCGGCAAAAAAGCGCTCATTGTAGAAGACAACCGTGTTAATAGCATGATCATGAAAAAATTTCTTCAAACACGTGGCTTTGATTGCGATTTTGCTGCAACAGGTAAAGAGGCCATAGACTTAGCAGAAACCAACTTCTACCCAGTTATCTTAATGGATAATCACATGCCAATTATGGATGGAATACAAGCCACAACGATCATTCGTGCACAAGAAGTAAAAGGTAGACAACCGATTATTATCGGCTGTACCGCAGACGCCTACGCAACAACTCGCGAAGCAATGATTAGCGCAGGGTGTGATGATGTTTTGGTGAAACCGGTAAAAGAAACACTGCTCGATAACATGCTACATCGTTTACATGCTACATCGCTTAAATAGAAATCGAGTCGCATAATACCGTCAACTTAAAACGCCACATCTAAATCATTGATACTAAAAAACAAACAGCGAATTCAAACAATCAAACCAACAACAATAGCGCTGAATCACTTCCCTATTTTTAATCGTTTATTGAGTCTTCTTCATCATGAATACCCATAAATAAAATGAGACATAATCCACAGTATTAATCATTTGTGTTAATGAACTGTTACACCCACTATTAGTGTGTGCGATCCAAGTTTTCCTTTACATTTCCTACAGTAACAGCACTTCCCCGCTCTAACGGCTTGCATTTTTGCAGCTATCAACTCTATTACCAGACCAAAATCTTATTGAACATGAGCTTCAAACACACTAGCCTTATTTATATTGAGACTCAAAGTCTCAATATAACAATTGAGATTATCATAACACATCCAATACCTACCACTTTTGGAATGAAAATCACGAAGAATGGACACAACTAAAAGACTTAAGGAAATGAGCATGAAACTAAGACATAACGTTGCGACGTTACTTTGTTTTGGTCTTGTATCGACCCAAACTTACGCCCTAACGCAAGAAGAAGCGAGTAACGTAGGCGCGTACATCGAATCGGTACTGGTACCCAATTACACAAACACAGTAAATTCAACCGGTACAACTTACAAAACTCACCAGCCCCCATCCATTAACCAAGCAGCGGTAGCGTTGGATTATTTGGAGTTTGCAGAAGTCGTTCACACTGCAAACGGATCACCTCGTGGTTGGACAAGAGTGGATAACGTTATCGACTATGATTCAGGTTTCTACGCGGGTATTTATCAAAAATCCAACACCGTTGTCGTTGCGTTTCGTGGCAGTGAACTAGGCACTTCTGACTGGGTTACTAATGGCATTATGGTGCAAGATATGGTCCCTGCTCAGTATGCAATGGCCATAGAAAAATCGATTGAAATTAAAAATCAATATTCTGGTTACCAAATACATTACACAGGTCATAGCCTTGGCGGAGGGTTAGCAACAGCAGCGGCGATAACAACCGGGGATCCTGCAACGGCGTTCGACGCTTCAGGTATTGCGAATGCCGTTTTAAATGAAATCAAATCAAAACATGCTGATCAAGGAAAGCCGTCTAATCAATGGCAAACAAACGCCAGCCAAATTACGAATTTCAACCTAGAAGGTGAATTCGTATCCGACCTAGATTATCAACAAGACGCCGATACCCTTGGTCCTACATCGAAGCAATATGGTGATATTCACTATTTGTCTGCTTCACGATTCACCCCACTATTTCTCGTTAATAATGGATTAACGCGCCACTTCACAACACCTCTCAAAGAAGAGCTGATGTTTCTTTCTCAACCCATTTTTCGAATCAATACTAATGATTACAACGCGATTGACAACGATATAAATAGCTTCACCGCAGCGTTCTATATCGATTGGACAGATGACACCCTTGATGTTCTGTTTTGGCAAACCAACTTTGCAATCAATTCATTGCCAAGCTTGCTAGCCGACCTAGGGTTCTAACCGCGCTCATTAAGCAGTGCATAACACTCTATAAAATCATCACATCAACTATCTATCGACAGTCATTATCTGTCTTAGTAAAAATAAGGTGTTTATCATGAAAACGAAACCATCGATTAAACGAGCTGCTGTAATCAAAACTGGAATAGCGGTTGCCATCTCTGCCGCAACAATTGCAGGTATGCCAGCCAACGCTGAAGATAAAGTACGCTGGAAAGTTCAAGCTGTATTTGGGACACATTTGCCCGCCTTAGGCGACCCAATCAAGTACGTATCTGAACAAATTAAAAAAGCCAGCAACGGTAATATCCAATTCAAAATTTATGAGCCAGGGAAGCTGGTTCCGCCATTTGGAATTACTGAAGCGGTTAAAAATAAACAACTTAACGCTGGATACACTTGGTTAGGTTACGACCAAGGAAAAATACCTGCTGCTGCTTTATTTGCCGCTGTGCCATTCGGAATGGAACCATGGGCTTACGCTTCTTGGTGGTACGATGGAGAAGGCAAAGCGCTTGCAGAAAAGCTGTATGCAAAACACAACATTCACCCTGTTTTGTGCTCTGTTATTGGCCCTGAAACTGCAGGCTGGTTCAAGAAAGAACTCACTTCTCTAAAAGACATAGAAGGGCTTAAAATTCGTTTTGCTGGGCTCGGTGGCAAGGTGATGCAAAAAGCGGGGGCATCGGTCACTGTATTGCCAGGTGGAGAAATTTTCCCTGCATTAGAAAAAGGCGCCATTGACGCGAGCGAATTTTCTATGCCTGCCATCGACCAAATGATGGGCTTTGACAAAATAGCCAAGAACAATTATTTCCCTGGTTGGCACCAAACGTTCACCGCCTCTCACTTAGTAGTGAATGCTGAAACTTGGAAGTCCCTTTCAGATGGTCAGCGCGCCATGATTGATATGGCATGTACCGCGGGTACGTTCCGAGCACTAACACGTGGAGAAGCCCTTCAAGGTTCAGTGATTAAAGGGTTTGAAGCCAAAAACGTCACCGCTCGCCAGTTACCCGACGAAATTTTGGGTCAGCTTAAATCACTCACAGATGAAGTTATGAGTGAAATTTCAGCTAAAGATGCAGATTTTAAAGAAATCTACCAATCTCAACAGGCTTTTGCTGAAGAATACGATATTTGGAAGTCAAAGGCTTACTTACCTAACAACTACTAAAATCAACCAGAACACCCATTATTTAGTGGCGTCGAATAGACGCCACTTTTCTCAGAGGACGCCGAATATGAGTTCCATATCTCTCCCAGAGTCCAATAAAAAGGCACTGCTTAGCCAGCTTCCAGAAACGAGCTTGTCTATAGCTCTGGATAAGATCATAGGTAAAGTGAATGATTACATGATTTGGATTTGGCCACTTCTAATGTCGATCATCGTTATAAACGTTTTGATGCGCTATTTGATTGGCGAGGGTCGGGTTGAATTCGAAGAATTACAGTGGCACCTGTACTCCGCTGGCTGGCTATTAGGGCTAAGCTACTGCTTTATTACTGACTCCCACGTAAGAGTAGACATTCTATACGACCACTTTTCTATAAAAACAAAATGCTGGGTAGAGTTGATCGGAATAACCACGCTTCTGGTCCCATTTATAGTGATCGTTTTAAACTATTCACTCCCCTTTATTGCGTATTCTTGGCAGCTAAGTGAAGTTTCTTCAGCTCCAGGCGGACTGCCCTATCGTTGGTTTATTAAATCCATACTTTTTGTTGGATTCGCCTTTCTTACTGTCGCTGTTATCTCACGATTGTCTCGTATCCTCGCTGCTTTGATTTCCGGTAGATTCACCCAGCATGGAGGTGAGAATGGAAATTAATGAAATTTTAGCGATTGGCATGTTCGCCACTTTCATATTGCTGCTTTTTACTGGTTTTCCTGTCGCATGGATCCTTGGCGGCGTATCCATTTTATTCTCCGCTATCGCACTCGGTTTAGACACGTGGGCAGACACATGGATTGGCATTGATTGGCAATATGTTTCTATCGTCATCCCTAGAATATGGGACACCATGAATAACTGGGTGTTAGTCGCGCTCCCAATGTTTATCTATATGGGGTTAATGCTGGATCGTTCTGGCGTCGCACAAGATCTAATGACAAATCTCGTTCGGTTGTTCGGACGAGTTAGAGGTGGTTTAGCCATTACCGTCACCATCGTTGGCTTACTGCTCGCCGCATCAACAGGAATCATAGGGGCTGCTGTTGTTTTGCTGTCTGTTCTTGGTATTCCTCTAATGCTAAAGCAGGGTTACAGTAAATCACTCGCATGTGGAACAGTTTGCGCCACGGGAACGTTAGGCATATTAATACCCCCAAGTATTATGCTGGTTATGATGGGCGACCGAATTGGTCTTTCCGTTGGTGACCTGTTCCTTGGCGCTCTTTTCCCTGGTCTGCTGCTCGCTGCGCTTTATGTGGGCTACATCGTTTTCACAGGGTTAATCTCACCAAGTAAAGCGCCGTTGTCTGAGTCGGCTGAACCGGTATCCATTCTTGTGATTTTACAAGTATTCCGAGCCGTACTCGCACCTGCAGGGCTTATCGTCGCCGTTCTTGGATCAATATTTTTTGGTATCGCAACACCTACCGAAGCCTCAGGCGTAGGTGCGGCAGGCGCGACACTTCTCGCTTGGTCTAAAGGCGCGCTGAATAAAACGGTGTTAAAGGAAGTTGGAGAAGAAACCACCAAAACCACCGCTTTTATATTTGCTCTTTTCGTTGGAGCGACCGCATTTTCTTTGGTACTTAGAGGATTGGGAGGAGATGAGCTGATAGAAGGTGCGCTAACGAATCTAGACTTGGCTCCAAGCGGCATTATTATTGCGATTTTAATCGCAGTTTTCTTGTTAGGGTTCTTTCTAGATTGGATAGAAATCACCTTGATTGTGCTTCCACTCGTTGCTCCGGTGGTTTTATCCCTTGGTTTCGACTTAATCTGGTTTACCGTACTTTTTGCCGTTTGCCTGCAAACTTCATTTTTAACACCACCCGTTGGATTTGCCCTTTTCTACATGAAAGGGGTTGCTCCAGATGGTGTCACTATTGGGGATATTTACAAAGGGGTGATTCCGTTCATTTTACTTCAAGTGATAGCACTTGCCATTGTGTTTAACTTTCAGCAAATCGTCACTTGGCTCCCAGGAGTCGCCTACGGGTACTAATGAGAAACTAAAAAGGTCAGGCATTGCCTGACCTTTTGAATTAGGTGCGGTATAGCACTTTAATAACATGCCAACCAAACTTAGTTTTGACGACCATAGGTTTTAATACTTCGCCAGTAAACACGGCTTTATCGAATTGAGGAACCATTTGCCCTTTTTTAAATTCACCTAGATCACCACCTTTCTTTCCAGACGGACACGAGGAATACTTCTTCGCAAGCGTTTGAAATTTAGCACCTTTCTTTATCTGGCTAACAATGTCTTCTGCTTGTTCTTTATGCTTAACCAAAATATGTAAGGCTGCTGCCGTTCTCGCCATGGGGTTGTCCTCTGTTTTTGAAAGGCCCGAATTGTAACCCAAACGTGAGTTATGTGCATCGTTAGAATGGAATGAAATATAACCCTAGCAAAATCATATACATCCATTACCAAACAACCATTGAGCCACAGGCGAAACAATTAGATTCATTTTAATTGATCTAAATGTGAGCCAAAGAGGCTGATTGATTGTAAAATGAAAGAGAGTTTACTTACGCGGATTTATATATGAAAAGCAAAGCCAATCAGTCTCAAGGAATGCTGATGTTTAAGCTAACGATTCAGCAGAGCTTTGCCATCGGCACATTGAAAGTTAGGGAAATTGTACCTTATGCTCAAACCACACAAATCCCCTACTCTCACCCTCATGTCGTCGGAACTATACCAATTCGAGATTTGACGGTACCCGTTATTGATATGGCTGCGGCAATTGGATTTCGCCCAATAGCACGTGAAGAATACGAGAACAGCTATTTAATTGTGACAGACTGCTTACGCACCATTGTGGCCTTTATGGTACGCGACATTGAGAAAATCATTGAGTGTGATTGGCGTTCGATTGAATCTGCGCCTGATACAGTGGGCGACAACGTGTTCGTAACAGGTATCACTCGTCATAAAGAAAAAATCGTTCAAATGCTGGATGTTGAACTTTTGCTATCCAAAATATACCCAGAACATGACAGCCAGCGTATTCCAATTTTAACCGACGTAGAACGCGAACGCCTTAAGCCTCTCAATATTCTTCTGGTTGACGACTCTAGCATTGCAAGAAAACAGCTATCGGATGCGTTGGACAGCATCAACATCCCTTATCAAGTGTGTAAAAATGGTATAGATGCATTGAATTTGATGAAAGATGATGCGGCTAACCACAAGCCAATCGATATTTTAGTTAGTGATATCGAAATGCCTGGACTGGATGGATATGAACTTGCTTTCGAGGTTCAAAGCGATACCGCGCTGAGCCGATCATATAGGATTTTACACACCTCACTTTCGAGCGAGATTTGCGTAGATCGAGCACATCAAGTAGGCGCTCACGAAGCCCTAACGAAGTTTGATGCCACTGAACTCGTACAGGCAATGCTCAGAGGCGCTAAGCAAATTGAGGAATCAGTCAGTGCGGCGTAACGTCATTATTTAATTCCATTATCAGCCGGTGATTTCGCCGGCTTTTTTGATTTCCTCTCTTTCTCTCTCTTCCACATCCTGCCACTGCGACATATCTCACATAAATATGAAAGCGATAGCAATTGGTGTTAATCGTTGTTTCAGATCAACAAAGAAAACCAATTTCATAAGCAAAGTGAGCATATACCCAAACGACCTCTCCTAACACAAAAGAGAGGCAATAAAGCAATGTATAACAATAATGGAGAGTCTGAAATGACAAGCGCATTTTACATCCCTACGGTCAATCTAATGGGAGCAGGTTGCTTAACTCAAGCCGTCGATAGCATTCAATCACAAGGTTTCACCAAGGGGTTAATAGTCTCTGATAAAGTGTTAAACCAAATCGGAGTCGTGAAACAAGTAAACGATTTGCTTGCTGAAAGAGCAATTGCAACCGTTGTTTTTGATGGGACCCAACCAAACCCTACGATTTCCAACGTAAACGAAGGCTTAGAGCTGTTGGTAGAAAATGGGTGTGACTTTGTTATCTCATTAGGTGGTGGCTCGCCCCATGACTGCGCTAAAGGTATCGCACTTGTTGCGGCTAATGGTGGAAAAATTGCCGATTATGAAGGCGTTGACCAATCAGAGAAGCCTCAGGTACCACTTATTGCCATCAATACAACGGCTGGTACCGCATCCGAGATGACACGCTTCTGCATCATTACAGATGAAAAGCGTCATATTAAAATGGCGATTGTAGACAAGCACACTACGCCTCTCATGTCCGTTAACGATCCTGAGCTTATGCTTGCAAAACCTTCTTCACTAACCGCTGCGACAGGAATGGATGCATTAACTCATGCCATTGAAGCTTATGTGTCTACTGCTGCAACACCAATCACCGATGCAGTCGCAATAAAGGCTATAGAGCTCATTCAAGCGCACCTAAGAACGGCGGTAAACAAAGGTGAAGATATAGAAGCCCGTGAGCAAATGGCATACGCTCAGTTTATGGCTGGAATGGCATTCAACAACGCGTCTCTGGGTTACGTTCACGCAATGGCACATCAACTTGGTGGATTTTACGATCTACCACATGGCGTATGTAACGCCGTTTTGCTTCCGCATGTGCAAAAATATAATGCTCAGGTATGCCCTGCTCGCCTAAAGGACATTGCAGCAGCAATGGGGGTAAACGTAACGGATTTAACTGATGAGCAAGGTGCGGAGGCTGCATTGAGTGCCATAAAACAGCTTTCTGAAGATGTTGGTATTCCGGCAGGGCTAGAAGTTTTGGGGGCAAAATCTGAAGACATTCCCTTACTTGCAGAAAACGCCCTGAAAGATGCGTGCGGATTAACGAATCCTAAGCAAGCAACTCATGATGAGATTTCTTCGATTTTCGCCGCGGCTATGTAACTCATAGCCTAAGTAGCAAATAATCTCAGTTCTAATCAAAAAAACCAGCCAATTGGCTGGTTTTTCTTTCAAGATACTTTTTGGTTTTAGCCAGCCATACGAACTAAGCTTTTTCCAAACAACACATCCAGATCTTCACGAGCAGATTCACCGTAGTTATCTTCTACCATCTTGTATAAACGCTCTATTCCAGCTCGAGCGAATTCGTGCGCATTTTCTGATGTCACGACATGGTGGAATAGCAATCTAAGAATTGCTAAGAACTCTGCATTATCAAGGGCTTTAACCCAGCTGGATTTAAAACTCTCAACCCCTTCATCCAGAACTAGGTGTGTTACGAACATCTTAAAGATTCGTCCATCTAGTGCTGCTGTGAAATCCGTTTTCTTAGGGAAGTGGTGACTGATACCTGTACGAGAGACGCCTGTTTGTTGACTCAAAGTGGTGTAAGACATTTTGTCGTAGCCCAATGTAATTAACTGGTCTACAACTGCATCCATAATCTTTTGAATGGTGATTTCGGTATCTTCTTTACTACGCTTTGGCATGTTAGGGCTCATCTATTTATATGTTTAAGTACACTCAAAATCGAGCATGAGCGACTTATAGTATTATGTTCTATATTTTTAAAATCTCAACAGATTGAGGAATATATAAGCAATTATTCACGAAATTTGTGATTTGCTAGGAGTAATTCATAAAGAGCGAGATCGATAAATATTCGCTCATTTGATTTACCCGAATACCGGGCAACAGAACTTTATTTAAAGTGACACTATTGCAAATGATTCCGATTTCCCGAATCTTCTTACAAATTACTCAATTGGGCAATATGACCTTATTTTACGACCCGACAAATCGACATTCCCATTCACAGCCTCGTGACGAATGTCACATAAATACGATGAATATATCGTTACAAAACACTATTCCATGAACTCGTCGAAGCCAATAATTTAACACCAACAAACTGAAATTCTGTGGTTTTAAAGACAGCAGAAGAGTAACATACCCTCATTAATTGTAAGAGGATACGTTATGACAACGAAAGTAGAAGAAAACCAAGTTTGTGAAGCATGTGGATGCAGCGCAGAAATGGGGTTCATTATCAAAGAAGGCGACGATGTAGCAAACATATCTTTGTTCGGTCGTGATCTCACTGCATTAGAGTCTGAACTCAATAAATACATAGATCTAGCAAAAACAGTATCTGACGAAGTGACGTATGAAAGCCAACGCATTGAAGGCAAAATCGGTATTGAAACAAGATTCCAATTCACCTGCAGTGCCGAAAAACTCATCTTTGAATTGAAGACGCGTGCACTAGCCCGATAAGCTGTACCAATACAGATAAACAACCAATACAGATAAACATTAGATAGGCGGCTTTCTCTAGCCGCCCTTAAACAAGATCGGATCCCCTCATCCATCCTGTTCCAATTGAAGCCACCTTAGATCCCCATTCAATTCAAATTCTTGCTCCTTACTGCAAATTAAGTACAACTCACCTACCTGAAGCACAGCGCCGAGTGTGTACGCTTTATCTTCGTAGTAACACACTTTCTCAAACAGTTTGCCATCAGTAACGATGACTGAAGATTTCGGCGTGGTTACCGTTTTAGCATGAACACCAACAGAAAGAATCGAGATTGCGAATATAAGAAGTTTGCCCATAATGATCCTAAAGTTAAGTTGATTATGCCCTTGTAAACTCTATATAAGACAAGGCTTTGATTTTATGGATATTGAGCTTACTTGCTCACCTATAACTTTAGCAGGACTTGCAGCCCTACACAGCTATACTGCCTCCAATATCTAGGTCTCGGTACTGGAATGACTTGGGTATAACGCTTACTATCAGATAATAGTCACAGTTTGAACTTGAGTGCGTATGAAAGCTGGTTATTTGTTCATTGGATTGCTATTGAGTGGCATTGCCCACACCAAACCACTGGATCAATATAAATTACTGAACCACATTGACTCTTATGGCAATGTAAATCTAAGAAATACCCACTACACATCTCTTCCTGACGGGATGGTGGTGAAAAAAAACCTGAACATTGCGAAAACAGCGATTGAGAAATTGCCCAAAGGTTTAGAAATTGGAGGGAGCTTAGATGCCTCAAACAGCCAGCTTTCATTTATTGCTAAAGGAACCAACATAAAAGGATATGGCAACTTTCTTGGTTCACAAATAACTACATGGAATGCTAGCGTGAAAGTGGGTGGCTACCTTAATTTTACAGATACTCCTCTTGAAACCTTACCACCTGGGTTAATTGTAACAGGTGACCTTAGCGTTATTCGCACACCTTTGAAAGAGCTTCCTCAACCCTTAACAGTAGAAGGAAATTTGTACATCGGCGGTTCTAATATAACTAAACTACCCGATGAGCTAACGGTTGATGGCAACATATACCTTGGCGGCAATCAGATTACATATTGGCCAAAGGACTTAAAGCTCGGTGGGGCCGTCGCAAGGTAGCCCTCTATCGACTTAGAACAAACGATTTATACAGAAGAATACAAAAAGGAGCGTTAGGTAATAACGCTCCTTTCTAGGTTCTTTGAATGTATAGGTGAAGAAGCTCAGAGTCTAAACTCTCAAAGGCGAGCTTTTTCGGGTATAAAGCTGAAAAAGCTAGCCTTGGTTCGCGACTGGGTTTGCGTACATTTGTTTAAGAAAATCATGCGCGCCTTCTGGTAATTCTCGTAGCTTACTGTCCAGTGAATCCTTCGCTTTTGAGTCAGCATGCTCCGCATCAGCAGCGGCGTAATAGTTGATAGGAAAGAGCTTGTAGATAGAATGAATCTGATCATCAATTTCTTGAGCCAACTCATCCGGTGTTTCAAAGTCATCTTCAATTACATTGCCGAAGCTAACATGAACACGACCTTTATACCCAACGATGCCTTGAATGATACTTTCGATATCTTCAAATTCACTTTTCTCGTAACTGCCTGACTCTGCTTTCTCAAACAATTCTTTCGCTTTGGCAATATCACACGGGTCGTTTTCGTAAGAAATCGCCACAGGTACAATTTTCAGCGTTTTTATGTATTCTGAGAAAGGCATTTTTTGCTTCCGACCTTCTACATGCAACATTTTTAGAATGGCTGGATCCGTTTTGTCATTTCCATCTTTAGCTCTCCCCTCTTTCTGAGCAATCCAGATAGAGTTATCGGTATCTAGAGAGTGTTTTATGTAAGAAGACAACTGCCCAAGCGCTTTCATCATTTCACGCGGCGCTTTTGCACTGCGTTTTACTATAAAGCTTTTATTCAGCTTCATGAGTTCAGTCGCGCACGGTTTCTTCAAAAGATTATCGCCGATAGCTATACGGACGGTCTTATGCTGATTGTTATACAACCCCCAGTTCACCAAAGCAGGATCCATCGCGATATCTCGGTGGTTTGAGATGAACAAGTATGGGGTATTCTTATCTAGCAGTTCCAAACCAGAATATGTAACACCGTCAGTCGTCACGTCGAGCGTTTTACTGAGGTATTTTTCAACTTCTAATTGAATTGCTTCAACGGAATCCAATTTAGCCCACTTGAACTTAAGGTAAACCTTAACCATTGGACTGACTATATTTTTAAACCAACTTGCATGGTTACTGAAGCGATGCTCTAAGATAGCAGAGATAAATTCTTCATCATTAATTAGGCGTTCAATGGCAGCGGGAATCTCGTCATCATTGTACGGACGAATTTCTTTATAAGGATCCGTTTTATTAGTCATCTAATCTATACGTCAATTTTAAAATCCGGCATATTCTACGCGTACTTGAGAAAACAAGCAGCTAATGAATGCGTCGTTTAATTAAGGTCAGACCAGATTATATACTAGGGTCCTTTGACCTTTCATTAAATAGAGGCTTGTTTTTTTATTTTTACGCTGGTCGCGTGTATAAGGAGTAGAGTCATAAACGTGGTATTTATTCCCTCATCGCGTTAGAAATTACCAAACTCTGACGTGATAATCTGCTAAATGTCCCAGTTTTCATTGGCATTTACACTAATAAAAGATACTCTTTTCCACAGTTAAAGTATCCGGAAACCCTTTATGAATTATGCAGTAGAGCATCAAAATACAGTTTACTCATTTCTGGTAACCACACCTCGCAAAAAACGTCTTAAGCACAGCCTAATTTATGTTGAGTCTGGGCTGGTTCTAGTGAAGCTTGGTAAGAATGAATATGCTGTAGAACAAGACAGCGCAATTTGGCTGCCTATAGATTGTTTAACGTCTGTTACTTTCGTTCCAGGTTCAACGGTTTCTCAAATCGATTTCTCTGTGCGCTTGCAAGACAAATTCCCGACTCAAGCGGGCTTCGTTTCCTTGCCACCTGTCTCTAAAGCCATATTAGAGAAGCTTTCTCAGCAAAAACTTAAAGACGAAGAAATAAACAACCTTTTGGATGTAATACGAGACGAATCAAGAACGCTAAGGCCCCTACTCGATATGTCACCACTGAGTATGCAGATATCCCAGTGGAGCGCAGATGAAGAGAGCAGTTTAAGCAAAGAATTGTTATTGGTATTGAGCCTTCGCGAAGCCAAAAAGAAAATGCAATCAGGCACGAAGAGAAACGTTGTCATTGATGAGTTTTTTGCTGGTCGAGAAGAGGAATTCGAACAACTGGCAATGCTGGTAATGGGTGAAAGCTTATAGAGGTACGCCTATAAACATCGGCGAAAGTTCATAGAATGTGAGATATAAGTAAGAAGAGAAAGAAAAGAGATAAAATAGAAAAGTGCCTTAAAAAGGCACTTCCACTTGTAACATCACGTCGCCAGGCTGTAAGTTATGCCAACGATAGTCAATTCGCATTCGCGGTTCGTTATCGTCCCTCTCACCTAAACCTAAACTGAATTTCAAACCCGTAGCTTCAAGCTTTTCAGAATAAGTCATCTCATCAAATTGGCTGTCATATTCGTCTGGCATCCAGACACCAATGCCAAAATGATTACTTTCAACACTTGAATATAGCAACGGATCACTGCCACTTTTAAGCGTCCATTCTTCCCAGTAATCGTCGTTACTCACTGGGTCGATTATAAAGTCTTTCACAGATGTGAGGCTTGAGGTAAAAGCATCAAATGAATGAGCAATCGATGCACAAACCGAATCTTGCTCTTTTTCGACCATTATAATTGAGGTTGGAGACTGAAAAGAACTACACGCAAAAGCAGGAATCGTAAAGAAGCCAAGCATACAAAGTAAATTGTAACTACGTTTGGTCATCGATGTGAGCCCTCTAAAAAATTCTTCCTATATCTTCCGATACAACGCGTGATTTCGCAAGAAATTATTGACAGATCGGGTAGTTAGAGCTGATATCGATTCATTTTGAGCCAATTTCTCACGAATTAGCGTACTTCGGACTGGAATTCTTTCAGGGCATGCCATTACTGACCAGCGCTTGGTGATCTCTTGAGAACAGTAAAACTTGGAAAAGTTGAAGAAATTATCAGGACCAATGACAAACGTTAGCTCGGCATCGGGGTAGGTTTCTTGGAGGGCATTTAAAAGTGCATACGTCGTTACACTCTCTTCTGGGCGATATAAATTCTCTTCTATTCGGCACAACTCAACGTTGGATTGAGCTATATCCGAAATAAATCCGTCTACCATCTGGCATCTTACATCGAAATCTGCCATCTCTTTTCCCCATGCATGCGCATAGCTTGGTACGAGCAAAACTTTATCGAAATGCGTTAATGATTCGATAACACTTTTATGTCCAAGAGTTGGTGGGTTGAAAGCACTACCAAAAATTGCAATATTTTTCATACATTCGTTACTGGAAGAAATTCCATCATTTGTAACACTTCAGCCCAAGTATCCGAGAAATCCATTTCGGTAACTTTTTCAGGCAAATCGGTGTTTAATAATAAAAAGATTGGGGTATGATATATCCAAGTGACCCTAAGATACAGGGCTATAGGTTTAGAGTGCCACCTTTAACTCACTTAGGTATGAAAACTCGGCAGCACAATAAGGAAACAGAATGGAACATCAAATCCGTGACGAGATGCGAGTATTGGCTTCGATCGATCCTCATTTTGAAATTCAGCGTCGCGTTGATTTTATTAAGCGTAAACTTCAAGAGTCTGGTTGTAAGTCTTTAATTTTGGGTATTAGTGGCGGTGTCGATTCCACTACATGCGGAAGACTGGCTCAACTCGCAGTAAACAAGCTTAATGAAGAGTCTGACAACGCTGGCTATCAATTTATTGCAGTACGCCTTCCCTACAGCGAGCAAAAAGACGAAGACGAAGCACAACTGGCACTGAGTTTTATACAACCTTCACATTCTGTATCCGTAAACATTCAAGCGGGTGTAGATGGCTTACATAGCGCTTCTCACATCGCACTCCGAAACACCAATTTACTCCCTCAAGACCCAGCGAAAATAGATTTCGTAAAAGGGAATGTTAAAGCACGCGCTCGAATGGTCGCACAGTACGAAATTGCAGGTTATGTCGGTGGTTTAGTTCTAGGAACCGATCACTCTGCTGAAAACATTACTGGCTTCTATACTAAATTCGGAGATGGAGCGTGCGACTTAGCACCGCTGTTTGGTTTGAGCAAACGTCAGGTTCGTGAAATTGCGGACACCTTAGGCGCGCCAGAGCTGCTTGTTCATAAGGTTCCAACAGCCGATTTAGAAGAACTTGCGCCACAGAAAGCAGATGAAGACGCTCTGAATCTCACTTACGATCAAATAGACGACTTCCTTGAAGGAAAACCTGTCTCTGAAGAGGTCACCCAAAAGCTCGTTGCGATTTACAAAGCAACTCAGCACAAACGTCAGCCTATTCCTACCATTTATGACTAAGTGTTCCAGCACAGATTAGGTTGAGTAAAACCAACCAAATTAAGTGACTTCCACCAATAAAAAACAGAGAACCTAAGTTCTCTGTTTTTTTGTTTCGTAATCGTTAAGCTTTAAGGTCTGTCGATATAGAGACGTCACCAAGAGGCGTACTACAACAAGCCAAAACAATGTCATTCGCTTTATCTTCTGGCATCGAAGCTGGCACATCTGGCGTTTCAAACTCCCCGCGAATGACTTTCACACGACACGCGCCACAAAGCCCCGCTCGGCAACTGTTCGCTATACTCATTCCAGCATCTTCAGCCTGATTCAAAAGGGGTTGTTGGTTATTCCCTTCAAACGTTTTTCCATCCACCGTCACTTTTATCTCTTTCAACGGCAATTCAACTGGCTTGGCTACGCCGAATGCTTCCTGATGATACTGACTTTCATCCAACCCCATTTTCATCAAAAGATTTTTAGATTTGGTCATAAAGCCACTAGGACCACATACGAAAACCTGCCTTGATAACAGGTCAGGTATTTTCTTTATATGGCTTAGCGACAGCCGCCCCGTCAACCCGTGCCAACTGGAATCTGGTTGCGTTAAAGAAATCACTACATGCAACCCCGGATAAATCATATTCAGCTTCTCTAGCTCTTTACGGCAAGGGATGTCTCGCTCAGTACTGCATTGATGATAAAAAACAACGTTATTAACTTGGTCGTGATCCGAAAGGTAACGAAGCATAGAGAGCATTGGAGTCACACCACTGCCTGCGGACATTAGCAGCAAGGGATGAAGCGTGTTTGTGAGGTGGAATGCGCCATCAGGCGTATCTGCCACCAGCGTGTCCCCCACTTTGAATCGATCGTGCAGCCAATTTGACACCGCACCTTCATTGATTCGTTTTACCGAAATGGCATACCTGCCAGGTCGTGTCGGACTGGAGGATAAGGTGTAGCGGCGAGAAAGTTTACCTGCTGGTGTATCAATTTCTACTGGCAGATGTTGACCAGGTAGATAGCCGGGTAAGGTGCCTTTCGCTGGTTCCATCCAAAACGTCAAAAAATCACGTGCTATGGTTTCTTTCTCCACACATGTGAGCGTTAACTTGTCTTTCGAATTATCTTTGTACTCTTCTTTAGGTTTTGCTTCTAAAACCTCCACCACATCACCGGCGCGAATGATACCTTCATTTTTAGCAACAAGATTTTGACCAAAGAACACACCTCCCCGTTTGTTTGCTCGGAAGGTGGAGAATGTCTTTAGAGGCTCTTTTGAGGTTTTAAACTCCCCAGTTTGTGTATTTACTGTCGTTAGAATGCACCTTTCACATGGCTTTACCGCTTCAAATTCGACATCACCAATTTTGATTCGCTTCCAACCGTCTTCCGCAAAAGGTTCAGTATCAGAAACCACCAAGTTGGTTCGGAATTGATCCATTGAATTGGTTTCGCCACTTCTTTTATTTAATTCCGCTAGTGATGCTTCGCTGATCACAAGGAGAGGATACCCATCAGCAAAGCTAACGTTCGTTTGGATTTTTTCTCTAACGCGGTTCGACTGCTCACCACAATAAAGCAGCTGAACTGGTATGCCCAAAATTCGACTAAACCAATCGTTCGCCACCGGAGTTGTCGACAACGCATTAAAATTGTCGTTCCAAACCTGAGCTGACATCACTTCTCTTTCTAAATCAGCGTAACGGAGCCTTAACGTCGGCATTCCTGGGTAGGTCATAACAAATCCGTCAGGTTGAAGCACAGCGTCTACTTTCACCATATTGGGGTGTTTTCTCGCCGTGACCATTGAACCATCCATCGCCGCGACCATGAACCTACGGTCGAAAGTCAGCCCTTGCTTCTCTACCCAAGCTTTTGAAAGTCGAATTCCTCCGATGGATTTAACAGGAAAAACGTTAATTTGCGATAAGTACGGTTTTGTCATTGTTATTCACTACTCTAAAAGACTTTTGTCTTTGTGATTTTCAATAATGGAAGCTGGAAGTTATTACTTGAATGCTTAGGGAGTCATAAGTGATGCTCGATTTAGGATAACGGTACAATAATGAATACGATGAATCGAGAGAAAGATTCACACTTTGTTACACCTTGACGTATCAGCTAGGAAAAGCATTTAATTATACGTTATGTAAGTTATTCACGCTTTTCAAGCTGGCTAATTCGACACAAACGTTTAAGCACAGCTAGCCGAAACATACTTAGGTTATAAATACTTCTTCGAACTAAGTCATGTGACTAGGGAAAGGTGGAACACCAAATGATGTAAAAGTACCTTTAATAGACTCGAAGGTAAAAAAGGCGTGAAAGATCACGTGTTTTTGTCTATCATCCTGTCGCCTAAACGGTTGCGTTTTTAGACTTTTCGTCGAATTCCTACTTTTAGGCTCCTGTTTTATCTTAACCTGGTGGGAGCTTTTCAATGACAACAATTACTATCACTCGTCCTGACGACTGGCACGTTCACTTACGCGATGGCGATGTTCTAACCGACACCGTACGCGATATCAGCCGCTATAATGGTCGTGCTCTGATAATGCCAAATACCATCCCACCTGCAACCGATACCGACAAAGCGTTAGCGTACCGCGAGCGCATTATGGCACAGAATCCTAGTGATAAATTTGAGCCACTGATGTCTCTTTACCTAACGGACAACACCACTTCTGATGAAATTCGCAAGGCAAAAGCTTCCGGTAAAATTGTAGCCGCGAAACTATATCCTGCGGGCGCAACAACCAATTCTGATTCAGGTGTTACAAACGCTAAAAATATCTACCATGTGTTAGAAACCATGCAAGAAGTTGGCATGTTGCTTTTGATTCACGGTGAAGTCACCACTCACGACGTCGATATATTCGACCGCGAGAAGAAGTTTCTAGATACCGTTCTTGCCCCTATCGTTAACGACTTCCCTAACCTGAAAATCGTTCTTGAGCACATTACAACTTCCGACGCTGCAACCTTTGTGAAGAACGCGAACGAAAACGTCGCGGCAACAATTACCGCGCACCACTTACTGTTTAACCGTAATCACATGTTAGTGGGCGGTATCAAACCACATTTCTACTGCTTGCCAATTTTGAAACGCAATACGCACCAACAAGCGTTGATTGAAGCAGCCACCAGCGGCAGCAAAAAGTTCTTCCTAGGGACAGATTCTGCGCCACACGCAAAAGGAGCGAAAGAATCTGCTTGTGGTTGTGCAGGCTCTTACACTGCTCACGCTGCAGTAGAACTTTACGCAGAAGTTTTTGATAACGAAGGCAAGCTAGAAAACCTTGAAGGTTTTGCAAGCCACAATGGTCCAGATTTTTACGGGCTTCCTCGCAACCAAGATACAGTCACACTGGTTAAAGAATCTTGGGATGTGGCTGAAACTATGCCATTTGGTAGCGACATAGTTGTGCCAATCCGTGCTGGTGAGCAGATTGAGTGGAAAGTAAAGTAACTCGTTAATACTGATCGATACAACGATTAAGTAACCTAAATCAAATGCCCGCAAAACATGCGGGCATTTTTTATACTGGTCGATTCACTTTATATTGGTCCGGTGTCATTCCTGCATAGCGTTTAAACATTGTGATAAACGGGCTGGCTTGGTTGTACCCCAGAAGAAACGCCGTTTCCTTTACCGACTTACCTTTTCGAAGTAACTCCATAGAATGCAGGTAACGTATTCGTAAACGCCACTCAGTAAAACTCATCCCTAATTCGCTTTGGCAGTGCCTTGCAAGAGACCGCTCGGTAGTGTGAACGCGAGCAGCCCAGCTTTTCAAAGAGTCGTTGTTAGTTGGGTTCTCTTCTAAGCCTCTTAGAATAGGAGCTAACATCTTGTGACTGGAGGTGGGTAAAAAGTGATGTTTCTCAGGCGCCATTGCCAATTGATCCAGTAAAACATCAACTAATCGCTTATCTTGCTCCGATTCTGCCGAACACACATCTCTCTGTCGAAAATCTTCGATAATGGCTGTCATAATCGGCGTTACACCCAGTAGGCAAGTCTGTTTTGGCATGTGCTTTGTCTTATCTGCACTGACATTGAGCGAACAGTAATCCAAAGGCTTTCTATTAAAACTGTGGTGCAATACACCAGCAGGAACCCATATTGCCAAATTGGGTGGCGCTAGAAATCGTGTCTTATTAGCAAACAGCTCCAACATCCCGCCTCGAATAAATTGCAATTGCCCCCAAACGTGGCAATGTTCTCGCGTAACAGTATTCGAATTGAACGCATCAAAATTCATGTACACATCTGAAGGCAGCTCTTCAAAAGAAATAGCTGGATGGGTATTGGTTTGGGGCTTCTCTCTCATCTTCCGCTTCGTACTCATACTGTCTTTTGGGAGATAGATATCATTATACCGACCTAGCTCATCAAATCACCATTGAATTGTTGTGTTGGGAGTTATTCTTGTACTGGGTGGTATTCTTAAACTTGTCACCCAAACCTCGTTTGAAAATCACACAACCCCCCTTATTTACTCACCTCTAAAATAGTCTCCACAATCTATTGGTGGTTTACCCTGCAAATTCAAGTTGATAGTATGCGCGTCACAAATCATCGCTAACTCAATTAGCGTTAGGTTGCAATTCACCTAGATACGAATAAAGACATGACAAGCTCAGACGACAAAATACCAACCAATGCTGCTCAGAATTCATTAATTGAGATGCAGAGCGTGTGCCTAGATATAGAAGGCAACCGAGTCCTTAAGAACGTGTCTTTTGCAACCAAGTCTCGCCGCTTGGGAATAATTGGTCGCAATGGCTCAGGAAAATCGACCCTATCACGTGTTTTATCTGGTTTGATAGAAATACAGTCTGGTAAATTGGAAGTGGCAGGTATCGACCCCTACAATAATAGAGGTGCGGCTGTCGCACAAATTGGCATCTTATTTCAAAACCCCGATCATCAAATCATCTTCCCTACTGTTATTGAGGAACTTGTGTTCGGCTTACGACAGCAGGGGCAAAGTAAGGCTGAGGCGAAGTCGAATGCCTTAAACATTTTGGCTAAGTTTGGCAAAACTCACTGGCAAGATGTTCATACCGCTTCTCTATCACAAGGTCAAAAACACTTAGTTTGCCTAATGTCTATTGTCGCTATGCAGCCCAAACTCATTATCTTAGATGAACCGTTTGCAGGGTTAGATATTCCAACAAAACGACAACTTCAGCGGTACTTAGATTCTTTCGATGGGTGCTTGGTTCATATCAGCCACGATCCTGCTGATATCGAACATTATGATCAAATATTATGGTTAGAATCTGGACAAATTGAGGAAGTGGGCACACCTGATGCAGTGTTGCCAAACTACCTTGCAGAAATGAACCGATTGGGAGACAGCGATGATATCTCTAACCTCACCAATTGAAACGAGAGCACATAACTGGAGTGCAGGGCTAAAGCTTGCTCTACTCGGTGTTGCCACAATCAGTTTATTTTTTGTGGAAAGTATCCTCTTACATAGCATTTTTCTTGCTCTAGTTATTGTTCTTTATGCCTTACCGGGCAAAGTGTTTTTTCTACACGGTTGTCGGCAGCTAAAAATTTTATGGCCATTCGTCGCTATTGTACTTGCATGGCATACATGGACAGAGGAATACCAACTTGGTGCGGTTATCGTTATCCGAATGCTATCTGCCGTCGCACTTGCAAACTTGGTGACGATGACAACACGACTATCCGATATGATTGATGTGGTGCATTTCTTATCGCGCCCATTTAGGCGTTTAGGCTTAAGTACTCAAGCCTTAGAGCTAGCGATCGCGTTAGTCATTCGCATGACTCCCGTTTTGATTTCTAAAGGACAAAGCCTAACTTTCGCTTGGCGAGCTCGTTCTACCAAACGATCTGGCTGGCGCATTATTTTACCTTTTACCGTTCTTGCACTGGACGATGCGGACCACGTTGCCGAAGCTCTCAGAGCTCGCGGTGGCACTACTAATCTGGAGAAAAAATAAATGGAAAAGAACATTGCTTATACCGCTCTTTTTGCGGGTTTGATAGCCGCCCTTGGCTTGATCCCAAAAATTACGTTGGCATTTGGCGTCCCCATCACTGCACAAAGTCTCGGCATTATGCTTTGCGGCACTATCTTGGGTGCAAAACGTGGTGGATTAGCCGTACTTCTGTTCTTGTTGCTCGTCGCTATTGGTCTTCCACTATTGTCAGGTGGTCGTGGTGGAATCGGGCTCTTCTTTGGCGCTACTGGCGGCTTCTTAATTGGCTGGCCGATTGCTGCGTTTGTAACAGGATTCATAGTAGAAAAGTGGCGTAGCGGTAATCTAACTCTTATAGCCAGTGTTGCGTCTATGATTGGCGGAATTATCGTGATGTATGTATTTGGTATTGCTGGTATGGCTATCGTTCTTAAGAAAACGCTTCTTGAGTCCGCGGCTCTTGTTACCGCCTTTATTCCAGGTGACATCATCAAGGCCATTATTGCTGGTCTGTTAACATCGGCAATCGCAAAAGCTCGACCTGCAAGTTTACTATCAAGAGCGGCATAGATCCCCTAATCTAGCCAATCTCGTATATAAATGCCTTGTATGTAAAAAAGTTTGCCACGAAGGGGGAACGATTGTGAAAACTCTAATTTATACCGACAACGTTTCAAACAACCATATTCTGTATTATGCGTTGGCAAAACTCCGTGGCAAACAGAACGTTTTTTTCGTTAATGCCAATGAAATTCTTGAAGGGGCTTTGACTCAAGATATCGACCTCTTCGTGATGCCTGGTGGCGCAAGCCGTTACAAATCGGCGAAATTAAATGGTAAAGCCAACACGTTAATTAAAGATTACGTTGCAAATGGGGGTTTTTATCTTGGAATATGTGCTGGTGCCTATATGGCATGCGCGCGTACTCTTTGGGCAAAGGATTCACCATTTGAAATTGAAACTTCAAACGAACTCTCGTTTTTTAATGGCACGGCTGAAGGTCCCATTGATTGTTTTGGCGAGGGGGATAACTTTAACAGCACAAAACCTAACGTTGTTTCTTTGAATGTCCTTCAAGGATCAAACACCCTACTCCAATCTTCCCTCTATATGGGCGGTAGCTTATTCAAAGCTGCGCCAGACGAAGATGTTGAAGTCATCGCAACATTCTCTGATTTACCAAATGCTCCAGCAGCTGTTATCAAAGGAAAATTTGGTAAAGGTCAGTATATTCTGAGTTCTACACATCCCGAATACGATACAGAAGCTGTCGAACTCATGCGTTTTGATGTTGTAGGAAATGAATATATCGATTTCACCGAATTAGAAAATGCCTCATCCCTAAACCTAGCCTTATTAGCTCAACTGCTTGCAGAATAAGCCAACCCCAAAGTAGCGTTGTTTTCACTGCCGTTTCTTTCCAAGACTGCCTAACCGTTAATTAAGCTAACTATCTCAATAATTGATTTCATTATTCATGTTTGAAAACAATTAGATAGCCATTCACCTTAAATACCTTAGTTTAATTAACTAGTTGAATTTCAATCAAATCATCCATTCTAATAACTTGAAATAACAGCAAAGCAAACTAAATTTAAAGTGGGAATAAAGAAACTTAGGTCATTGGAATGAAAACACTTCAGTCTGTATGGGACGGCAAGCATTGGCAAGATGCAGAAGAGATAAAGCAGCTTAATAGTGACAACACTTTGGTTTTATTATTTGGCTCAATTAATAATGAAAATCATGCCATTCAACAATTACGCAATTACTTGCCAGATGCCCAACTTACAGGCTGCTCGACTGCAGGTGAAGTTTCTGGAGTTCGAGTGCATGATAACGCGCTCGTGGTAACGGTAATTTGTTTTGAGAAAACCCCCATACGTATGCTGCGTCTGAAAATGCCAGACGAAGAAATTAACCAAAAAGACATTGGGATCCAAATGGTGAAACAGCTAATGGAAACGCCCGATTTGAAGCATATTTTAGTGCTCAGCGATGGGCTATATGTGAATGGCTGTATGCTAACAGAGGGGTTTGAGTGCGCTGTCCCTGAGCACATTAAGGTGACAGGAGGGCTTGCTGGTGACAACGAATCCTTCAACAAGACCTACGTACTCTACCAAGATGACGTAGCAGAAAAACAGATCGTTGCTGTCGGCTTCTATGGTGAATCAATTTCAGTGAGTTATGGCTCACGTGGTGGTTGGAGTCCATTTGGTTTAGAAAGAAAGATCACGCACTCCGAAGAAAACACACTTTATGAATTAGACGACGAGAACGCCCTAGACATATACAAGAGCTACTTAGGCGAACTCGCTTCCACCTTACCAGCTAGTGGGCTCAGATTTCCGTTAGAGATAACCGACCCCAGTAAATCAACGAAACTTGTGCGCACACTACTTAGCATTGATGAAACGTCAGGCTCAATTACATTTGCCGGTAACGTACCCTCAGGCGCAACCGCCATGTTAATGCGAGCAAACGTTGAAACGCTTATAGAAGGTGCGCAAAGTGCTGCCGAAGTGTGTCGACAGGATATGAACGACTCCCCACAATTTGCCATCTTAATCAGCTGTGTTGGACGAAAAATTCTTTTGAAACAACTCGTCGAAGATGAAGTGGAAGCAGTAAAAGACGAGCTTGGCCCATCAACAGTACTTTGTGGGTTTTATTCTTACGGAGAAATCGCTCCTTATGACAGGCACTATCCGTCAGAGTTACATAACCAAACGATGACTATCACAGCATTTTCGGAAACTTGATATGCACAGACTTCTCAAACGTCAATTGCGCAAAGCTTTTCCAAATGGTGTGCCAAAAGAAGGGGAAACCTTCAACGCTGATCAAATCAACACGTTTATAGAAATGGTTGATCAAGGCTATCAATCAATGGCAGAACAGCTAACAATGACCGAACGAACCCTCGATCTGAGCTGCACAGAATTAACCAATAGGAACCAAACTCTTAGCTTGATATTGGACGCGCTTCCAGACATGAGCTTTTGGATTGATAAAGAAGGTCTTGTTCGGGATATTCGCTCTGGTAATTTCAGCCCACCATTTATTGACGCTGAAGAAAATTTTAAAGCCATAGAAGACTTAGATATCGTCATTAACTCTCCTGAACTTAAGAACTTCCTAAAAAATTACCAATCCAAAAGTGGTAAGGCAGCTGAATTAAACCTTTATGCTCAAGAGACGCACTACCAAGTAAAAGCTAGAATTACACCCATTAGCCATACTCGTTGGTTACTGGTGTTGCGAGATATTTCATTAACCAAACAACTTGAAATGCTTCAGAAGCAACGAATGGAACAAATTCAAAAAGCTCAGAAACAACTTCAAGGGCTCGTAAACGCAGCACCAACGGGCATTGTGATATGCAACCCCAAGCAAGAAATCATTATGGTAAATCAGTACATCAGTACTATTTTTCAAAAACCTAAAGGAGAGTTTCTTGGTAAAAATCCAACAGAACTTGTTGCAGTAAAGCATCGAACTTCTTTACGTGCGCAGGTTATTGATGTTTTAAAGTGTGAACAAGAGGAATGCAGCCGACGGTTAGATACTGCCATTACGTTACCTTCTGGCAATCTAATGCAAGCAGAAATAGCGCTAAGTACACTCATGTTTGATGATCAGCTTTTGATTATTATGTCTATTTCTGACATTAGCGATCGCAAACAGCTGGAAAAGAAATTGCGTGTTCTTGCTTCTACCGACCCGTTAACAGGTGCACTCAACCGACGAAGTTTCAATGATTATACTGAGCGCGCCATTTCCACTTGTATCCGTATCAATCGCCCTCTCTCGCTCATCATTTTAGATATCGACTTCTTCAAAAAAATCAACGATACATATGGCCATGCCGCTGGTGATGAGGTTCTTGTTGCTGTTGTATCGAAAATTGGTGAGGTAACAAGAGATGTGGATATTCTTGGCCGACTTGGAGGTGAAGAGTTTGCTGTTGCTCTTCCTAATTCATCATTGGAGCTAGCCAAAGAAATCGCTGAACGAATAAGACAAGAGATAGAAAGAATGGTTGTGATTAATTGCAATCACAATATTAGGTTGACTGTCAGCCTTGGCGTTATTACCCTTTCAGGCACATCACTTGAAAAACCGTTAGAGTGTGCCATAAACTCTGCTGACGAATATCTTTACTTTGCAAAAGAACATGGCAGAAACCAAGTCGTCGACTCCGAAGGCTTTAAAAAACGTACAAGCTAATATTCTCAGGTGAAATTTCTTAGGTTACCCTTTTTAATCACTACTATTTGTCTTTGACTCATCGCTATCTAGTGGCTGATGTGTTCTTAGGCTTTTTGCAAAACAGACATTCCTAGCCATCTCTTTAAACCCCACCGCATTGTGACAAGCGATACTAGCTAAGTTATTAATATCTGAATCGCTTGCTAACCAATCAAAACCTTGGCGTCGAGCCCAGCCTTCCGCTTGCCTCAAAAGCTTTTTACCAAAGCCCTGCCCGCGATAATCCCGCTCAATGAACCACCCCTCGATATAAGGGACACCTCTAGCATCGACTCCTTCTGCGTGGCTTCGAATGTTTAACTCAATAAAACCGACGATCTTATCTTCTTCATTATCCAGAACAAATACCTCGACAATGTGAACACTAGTAAGGTCAAAAAAGGATTCTATATCCAGTTTGTGCATTGATAGTTCATCGGGCCATAATTCATTTCTTAGTATCGCCCACTCTTCTTTGTCTTTGCGCTCTGCTCTTCTAACGATCACGATATTTCCTTGAAGGGTATGTTCTAGGTTGCCAACCTCTACTGATTATTTTTAATCATAGTCTCTATTTTTGTCATTGGAATGTAAGTAAAAAAAATGCGAGTGTAAAAACACTCGCATTTCTATAAATGTGGACCAGTATCAAATTACTTTACTGCACACACTTTCGTCCAGCTGCCATCGCTTCCTGGTACAGATGATGTATACCAGTTTGCTTTGTAAACAACGTTGTTGTGAACCATTTGGTCACCACCTGTTGCGTGGCTTGGGTTACCCGCCCAGTCAGTTTGAGGCCAGTTAGGGTAAACGTTGATACCTGTAGTACTGCAAGTACCATCGCCAGGACCACCTGGATCACCGCCACCAACTAGGTCGCCAATTGGTAGGCTAGGCTGTTCAAACTTGAACGCGTACTCTTTACCATTTACTTTCACACTGTAGTTAGCAGGACCTGAGATTGGTAGGTAGTAAACCATATCAAGCTCGTAAGTACCGCCCGCTGGTAGTGCTTTCCAGTTTGGTAGAGAGAAAGATACGCGGTGCATTGGTCCGTCTAAACCACCAATGTTGTTCGCACGTGTATGACCAGAAGCAATCACTTTCAGACCGCCACCAGATTGATCTTTAGCGTTATCTGGAGCAGATACTGGGATATCAAACTGGAACTCAGTTCCACCAGGTAATTCAGTACCTGTGTTGTTCGTAAACGTGACTTTAGGGTTGATTGGGTAGTTTTGATCACCCACTTTAAAGCCACCAACACTTACAGCAATATCAACAGCTTCAGTTGGTGTAGGTAGAACACCCACTTTGTTTCCATATGGTGTTGCCGCTTGGAACTTGTCGTACATCGCTTTTGTCATGGTGTTACCCATGTGGTACTCACCGTTGCCAGTCGTACAAGCTTGCTCAGTTGCATCAACCGTTGTGCGGTTTCCTTGAGCATCTAGCACGTAACAGTTGTAGTCACCCGCAAGTTCCCAGAACATGATGCCACCGATTTCTTTATCGATAACGTAGTCCGCTTTTACGTTGATGGAGTCTTTATCTTCTGTAGAAAGGAATACGCTCTTCTGGGCGTTCCACAACCAAGGTGCTACAGCCACACTGTCATAGTGACGTACGTAGTTACCTACAAATTTGTGGTCTGGGTTGTTTACTGGGTCTAGATTGTACGCAGCAGCATATGAACCGTAGATTCCTTTTTCAAGGTTTTTCGCGTGCCAGATTGGGTTAGAACCTGCACCCATCTCAACACCGTTAGCATCTTTATCGTGCCACATGTTGTCGAGGCCAGTTGCACCGTAACCACAGTTGTTCTTTTCGCCTTCGCCCGTACCAGGAGAACATTCTGCTTGGTTAGGAAGAGGAGCACGACCCCAAAGACCGTTTTCACCACCCGTTACACCTTGCCAACCACGTGAGTAGTATGGAACACCGATGTTGATACGACCAGCAGGCATAGAACCGCGGAAGTAGTGGTAAGCCCAGTCAGTATTTAAGTAACCGATACCACCGTATGCCGCTGTACCGTATACATTCCACTGCGCTAGCTCAGAATCTTTACCTGTGTCGTACAACGCTGCGTTATGACCTACGTGGTCGTTCCACGCACCGTGCAAGTCGTAAGACATGATGTTTACGTAATCGAGGTACTTAGTAACGTCAAACGTTTCCATACCACGAAGCAGGTAACCTGAAGAAGGCGCTGCAATTGTCAGCATGTAGTGGTTGCCATCTTGTGCAGATGCCGCATCCACTTTCTGACGAAGTACTTTCATCAACTCTTGGTACGAAGCCCACAAGTACTTACGACGAGGTTCCATAAACGCTTTATCGTCTGGGTTACCAGCACCTGCCATTGATGTTGGGTATTCGTAATCGATATCCAAGCCATCAAACTTGTACTTACGCATCATTTCTACAGCAGACGCTGCGAACTTTTCGATGCCCGCATGGTTGATAGAACCATCGGCATTGGTCGTCATTGTGTAGAAGCCACCGTCTGCTACACGCTTACCATCAGCACCAAAGTGACCACCCGTTTCGGCCCAACCGCCGATGGAGATCAACGTTTTTACGCCGTGTTTCTGTTTTGCAGTGGCAAGTGCACCAAAGTGACCTTTAAAGCCCAACGCAGGATCAACTTCAACACCAGGCCATGTTTTACCAACTGCTGCGTTGTTTGGATCGTTAACATCACCAACATTAACTTTACCGTCGGATCCAATGCTCACAAATGCATAGTTAATATGGGTCAACTGCTCCCATGGAATATCTTTAACTAAGTATTGTGCTTGAGGGTCATCACCAGCACGCCAGCTAGTGAAGTAACCGATAAGTCGTCTTGGGTGATCCATACCCATTTTTTCACGACCTTCTTGGTCGTAAATTGTACAATAAGGGACGGTTACGCCAGGAGTTTGATAAAGACCGTCTGGTCGACAAGCTTCGTGATCTACTGGTGTTGCAGCCGCCGCAGGGGCAGAAAATGCGCTTAATGCCAACATGCATGAAGCAGCGATAGTGCTTAATGAGAAAAGACCCTTTTTCTCACTAATTTGGTGCGAATGATTCATCTCTTTATCCTTAAAATCTATTAGAAAGATCAAACTGCTCAACGCATCAAAACTTAGAATGCGTTGCAAAATAACCATAGATTGGACTAACGAATTCGGCACCTATAAAAGATCTAATTTGAACAATGACTCGCAAACACATGTTAATTTTATGCAACAAGGTGAATCAGATTTTGTAGCAGCAACTAAATTTTCCACCAGAAGAAAGTCGCTATTGATCTATATCAACATCCACATTATCTCGGAATTCTGCTCGGCACACAGACTAATAACCTAAAGTTGCCATCTAAAACAAAGGTTTAGTTTGCACAACTCTGACACAGAATTAACAGTAAAATTGCAACATTTCATTTTCATTTGCTTTTTTATTGTACTGACAGATTCTGTCACCCCGCTTTTTTAATATGTTCCTGAACTCAACAACAAGGAACACAATCATGGAACAAGTAATCGAAGTAGTTAATTACAAAGTATTGGATGGCGTTACTGAATCGCAACTACTTGAAGCATCAGATCAAATCGTTGGTTTTTTAAAACGCTCAGAAGGTTTTTTGTATCGCTCGTTGAGCTACAATCAGCAAAAAGAAACATGGACAGACACGGTATATTGGCAAGACATGGAAAAAGCACAAGCTGCATCAAAAGAGTTTATGGCTGCACCTGAAACCCAAGATTACGCGTCAAAAATCCAAATGGAGTCCGTGGATATGCAGCATCAAATCATCAAGTCAGATACTGGCTGTACGAACTAACGTAATCAAATTGAAAATTTTCCTACCCGTAAGGATGTAATAGACACATGAGTAAATCTGAAAGACTGTTCGAACTATTGACTTTATTACGCTCAAAGCGTTACGCCGTCACAGCAAAATACCTCGCTGAGACAATGGAGGTCAGTGAACGGACCATCTATCGAGATATTCAATCACTCATTTTGTCTGGCGTCCCAATTGAAGGAGAGGCGGGAGTTGGATATATGCTTAAATCTGGCTCTCACCTTCCACCGCTTATGTTTAGTGAACAAGAAATGATGGCACTTGAGCTCGGGATGAGAATGGTAAGAGCGTGGTCCGACAAAGAGCTTGCTGACGCCAGCCGGTCTGCATCTCGTAAAATTATGTCGGTCCTTCCGGATAGTCTTAAGCGGCAAGTTGAGGAGTTTCCTCTTATCGTGCCTGACTATCATATCCAGTCAGACACCGCTGCGCGAAGCCAAATGCTGCGTAATGCGACGAAAAATCAACAGACAGTAAAAATGAAGTATCAAGCTGAAAGCGGTGATGTTTCAGAGAGGCTTATTCAGCCTTTAGGGCAAATATTTTGGGGTAAAGTTTGGACACTGATTGCTTGGTGTGAGTTGCGAAATGCTTATCGTAATTTTCGTGTAGACCGGGTAATTGCACTGGAAGTTCTAGAAACTCAATTTGCGACAAGTGATACAAAATCACTTAAGCATTACATTGCTCAATACGCGCCACCGGACTAGTCACGCGTATTGGCTTCGTCGGACTTAAACGGTTTTAGTCTTCGTCTAGCCAACTCATTTCTGGCAGCTCGTCTAAGTGTTCTTTGTACCTTTTCAAATTAAAAGGTTCTTCATTTTTCACAACACCAAATACTTCTAACATTAACGCACACGCGATCATATCAATGGCGTCTTCACGAGAGTTACCCGTCATCATAAGGCGCATTAACGTCTCTTTTACTTTGATCGGATCACCATCGGCTATTTGGTTTTCTACTACTTCGCGAAGGTGTTCATCCGTCATTATTGTTTCTTGTTCGTTGCTCATTGTTGATCCAGCCAATTAAAAACAGGCAGAGTATATACTCAAGCTACCTCAAGATGCTAGGTTCAGCGACTTCTCATATATAGATCTTGGGCTTGGTTTTCAGGCAAGGCACCGATTTGAAGGTCTAGTGGTTCTAATTCAATAATCACTGAGACAATTGAAGAATATCAAGAGCGTCTTCGTTTTTAAGTAATATCCTATAGGCGTTAAAGTCTATGTGAGAAAAACGATGAAAAGTAGCAGCGACATTTTGCGTGGAAAACTGAAAACAGAATTCAAAACGGTATCTGCAATGATCGAGATTTATTGCAAGGCACATCACTCTCCTTCCTGCACAGACTGTCAATCACTAGAAAGTTACGCCGAAACACGTTTGGATCGTTGCCCTTATGGTGAAACCAAACCAACGTGTAATCGCTGCCCAATCCACTGCTACAAACCTGAACCCAAGGAAAAGATGAGAGTCATTATGCGATATTCTGGTCCCAGAATGCTGCTTCATCACCCTATATTAGCTATTCGGCATCTAATCCATGAAAAGCGTGAAGTACCCGATTTACCGAAGTCCAATTTGTCTAATCGTCACTTGCGATTAAAAACGGAATGTTCCTGACAAGAAGTGCCACCATATTGTTGCCAAAGTGTACCCTCGGAGATTCGATCGGCAAGTAAACACGCAGAACCTGCAGCTAGCGTCCATCCATACATTCCGTGCCCAGTATTCGCGAACAGATTACTTGCTCCAACTCTATCAATAATAGGCATACTCGATGGTGTACACGGTCGGCTACCTTCCCATTTTTCCAGTATCGTGTCGTAATCAGCAGCATCAGGAAATCTTGACCTACAAACCTCTAACAGCTCTTCTACTCGATCAAGGGTATTTTGGGGTGAGCTCTGAACAAAATCAGCAAACCCCGCCACTCGCACTTTGTTGCCAATACGACCCAGTACAAACTTGTTGCTGATGTCAGTAATACTGACATCCGGAGACGTTTCGATCGCCGGAAAAGTTAAGCTATAACCTTTTACCGGATAGATAGATAATGAAACGCCTAACGGTTTTAACAGCGCATCCGATGCATGACCGGCCGCCATTACGACTTTATCGACACTTATGTCACCCAAAGTTGTGTTTACTGTAGTGATCGTGTTTTGTTCAACATCTAACCCTGTCACTTCACAACCAAGGTTAATCGAAAACTTTTCATGTTCGTTGAGGTATTTAAGCATTGAATAACAGAAACTTTCAGCGTCTCCAATATCATCTATATCGGAGTAAAGCCCTCCAGCTAAGTTAGCGCTGATGGCTTTTAAGGCGGGTTCTTTGGTCACGCACTCTGAAGCGCTTAGAGTGTGTTGTTGGTAACCCCAATTTGCTTTTCTTTCGACGCTTTCTTTGGCGCTATCTAATGCCGCTTGGCTTTCATACACAACCAACTTTCCACAAGGTCTGAAATCAAACTCAACACCAGTCTCGCTCTGAATACGATCCATCGCTTTTTTTGAATATAAGGACAAACGAAATAGGTTTTCGCTGTTCTTTTCCTCATTAAATGGTAAGCCGTTGTAGAGGAATCTCGCTCCCCATACGTTGAGTTTAATTGACGACTGCCATTGAAATTTAAGTGCGGGATCTTGTCCTGCAAGTACGGAAGGGATTTTCTTAATCAAATTAAGAGAAGCCATCGCATCCACAAAGGTGTAGCTTAGCTGAGCACCGTTTGCATGGCTTGTTCCCATCGCGACGGTGCTCTCTTTCTCCAACACCGTGACTTTATACCCACGCTTTAGCAGCTCATACGCTGATGTAAGACCGATCACGCCTGCGCCAATGATCACGATGTACTCTGTACCTTTCTCTGGCATCGAATTCCTTCCCTGAAATACGGTTTGTCTTAACCCTTATTGAGTAAATCTACACTTAAACTCTAGGAACCTCAATGAACAAGATTTCAGCATTTTTTTAGATTATTCCCCTTAATAAAAAACCTCCAACATAGTTGGAGGTTTGAGTTTCATATCTTCTTGAATGACCAATTATAATTCGAGTTATCCAAGCTTTAGAATTTTCGCCTGGCTGTCTCTACTAGGGGGAAGTTGAGAGTTTTGACCGCCACTGAGTCTAAAGAAATCCATTGTCTTGTTCATATTACTGGCTTGCTGCGCCATCGATTCCCCAGCAGCAGAAGCCTCCTCTACCAGTGCTGCATTTTGCTGAGTCATCTGATCCATCTGAACAATCGCAGTATTGACCTGCCCGATCCCTTCACTTTGCTCTCTCGCAGAATCGGTAATTTCTTGCATCATAGCGCTCACCTTAGACACGGAATCCACGATTTCTTGAAGCGTTTCACCAGATTGATTCACGAGTTCAGTGCCCTCCTCCACCTTGGTTTGGCTATCGCGTATCAGATCTTTGATTTCTTTCGCAGCTTGCGAAGAGCGCTGCGCAAGATTGCGAACTTCACCAGCAACCACAGCGAAGCCTCTTCCTTGTTCACCAGCCCTTGCGGCTTCGACTGCTGCATTCAAAGCCAATAGATTAGTTTGGAAAGCAATTTCATCGATGACACCAATGATTTCAGAAATCTCTTTACTGGAACTGTTGATCTCTTTCATCGCAGCGACAGCTTGGTCGACAACCTTGCCGCCTTTCTCCGCTTGCAATTCAGCCTCTTTCGACAGCTCATTAGCATTTTCCGCACGTTCCGAGCTTTGTTTCACTGTACCCGTCATTTGCTCCATACTGGCTGATGTTTCTTCAAGGTTAGATGCTTGTGCCTCCGTCCGCTGGCTTAGGTCGGTATTGCCTTGAGCGATTTCATTCGCGCCTTGAGAGACCGAATTTGCCGAGGTTCGAATACTGCTGATCACCTCTGTCAGCTTTTCTGCCGTGGCATTCGTATCTTCTTTTAGCTTACCAAAGCTGCCTTGATAGTCGTTGGTGATGCGCGACGTTAAATCCCCTTTAGCCATGGCTCCTAAGGTATTCATTACATCATTCATCGCAACTTCGACCGTACTTACTAGGTCGTTAAGCCCCATGCTCAAGTTACCAAAGAACCCTTCTTTACCATCTAAGTTGATTTTCTTGCTCAAATCACCATTAGATGCCGCCATCACGATTTCGTCGATTTCTTTTTCAATATTAACTTCCGCAGTCCTATCGACCCACTCGACAACCGTACCGATTCGCTTGCCGTCTACTTCAATAGGATTTGAAGTAAGGGCAAAAACGCGGTTGCCGATGTCTTCAACAGACCGATTGGTGTTTTTAAGTTGGCTCAACGTGCCACGTTGCTGAATTGGATTTTTGAAGAATTTGGCAACATCAATACCATGCAAACCGTCCAGTTTAAACTCTGGTATTTGCTGCCTGATGTCTGGCTCCGCCACTCGCATCATTTCTTCGAGCGCTTTGTTGGCATAGATAACTTTAAGCTCAGGATCCGCAATCATCACGTTGCCAGAAACACTATCCAGAGCATATTTCACCCGAGCATTTTCTGATGCAACTCTTGCTTTTTCACGTTCTTCCGCTAACCAATCTGTACGATCATCCCACTCTACAACCGTACCTACCCGTGCTCCATTGACCGAAACAGGGTTAGCAACAATAGCGAACGTATGACCGCCAACAATGATTTCGTGTTCAAACGTACTAGAGAGCTTGTCTAAACGCGGTAAGTGCTCGGTGAAAGCACGGAAGTACTTATCGATTTTCTGACCGCTTATTCCTTTCACATCGAAGTCTCTTACATCGTTTCGGATATCTCTCGATGCACTCTCCATCATCGACTTAACTGCATCATTCATGTAAATGACATCGTAATTTGTGTCTACGATCATCACTTTGCCTGACGAGCCATCTAGGGCGTACTTCACGCGAGCATTTTCTGAAGCAACGCGAGCTTTCTCATGCTCCTGCGCTAGGTATTCAGTACGATCATCCCACTCTACTACCGTTCCGACTCTTTGATTATCAACGATGACAGGGCTTGCAACCAATGCAAACGTACGCCCTCCAATTTCCAATTCATCTGTGAAAGTTTGAGTTAAATGATCGAAGGTTGTTTTTTTCTCAGCAAAATATTTGAGGTGTTTATCGATGGGATTCCCCATCAGCGATTGATGATCAAATCCTGAAATGTCTTTCTGGATATCCGATTCCGCCTCTTTCATCATGCTCAAGATAGAGTCATTCATGTAGATAACGTTATAGTTACGGTCAGCAATCATTACGTTGGAACTGGCGTTGTCTAAAGCGTTTTTAATACGCGCATTCGTGCCCGCTATTCTGCGTTCTTCTTTCTCTTTTTCTCTACCTATACGCAAGTTATCACGCATTTTCAGCATGGATAAAAAGACGCCTTCAGGTTCACGCTCATCGTATTTCTCGTCAAGTTCACCGCGAGAAATGGCGTTTGCTATTTGGGCGAGTTCGCTCGGGTCTTTGCCCAATTGACGCATAACGACTTTCGTTAAAAGGAACACAATCCCAACACTAACCAGAAGCGCGACAACAAATACAATCACAATAGTGTTGACTGCGTTTTCATTTTTAGCTTTGAGTTCTGGTCCAAGTCGATCTTGATCGTTCTTCACCGACAGTTTTAAGTCTTCTACCAATGCAGCAAACTGAGGACCAATCACATCGAGTGTATTGCTCATTTTGTCATTGCGGTCAACAATGATACCCACGACGCTTTCAAAAGCGTTCATATACTCTTTTTCCATTGCCGACGTTTCAGATACCAAAGCGAGATCGGAAGACGAATCAATCAGAGTACGGAGTTCTTGAATTTCTTTGTCAAAGTTGTTGAATTCAAATCTTACTCTTTCAGCAGCCGATGTTTCGTTACTTTCGAGATACTTGATCACATACAAACGTGCGAGCAATAAGTTACGCATCGCTAAGCCAGTACGATACCCAAGTTCCGAGTTGGCATTCTCTGACGCACTCAGCATCAGTGCCGTAAGATTCTTCTCCATTTTTGGTCCACGAACATTCAATACGTCATTAACGAGCTCATTACGTTCAATACGATAACGCTTTATCACATTAAATGTTTCGTTGTAGTTGTGGATTTCTTTGTTAAGCTCTTTGACCATTGCAGCCCTTTCAGGCTTGTTGATCTCTTTGTCGGCAACTTTTAAAAGGCTTTCAACTTCTTGAAAGTAATCGTTGTACTGGTCTATATCCTTCTGGCTGCCTGTGAGTAAGAAGTCTTTTACGTTCATTCTTACCATCAACATGTTCGATTGAAGAATGCCGGCAAGGTTACTGTCTCTTGCCAACTCGCGGTAATTCTTAAAGCCATCTGACGCTGTTGTTAAAGCCAAGTACGAAGTAAGCCCAATGATAGCCAAGGTCAGCAAAACGGCGGTAAATGCCGCAATAAGCTTGGCTTTGAGCGTCTTCAACAACTGCAAAGATCTCGTGGTATTTTCCATTATTATTCTTCCCTAGTTTGTTTGGGGATAAGAAACCTTGCGATAAGAAAAAAGTATAGAACTCAAAGTTCGGCGAAAATCACACTTTTGATTTGTGCGTTTTATGGCGGTTTTATTTAGAAACAACTGAATAAGAAGGAAAAAAATAGAAGAGGTACAATTACACAATCAAAATGCAATCGATTTAATATGAAATATCAAACAAAATTTTTATTTTATAAACAGCTCATAAGTGAGAAGCAGATCACTTTACATGAAAATGATTCTCACTTTGGGTCATGAGATTTCTGTTTTGGTTCAAATCACAGCCATCAATCAAACGCACCAAGCAAGCATCAAAAATACCAATTGCTCGATAAGGTTACTTCCGCTTGCTTGTCGTGTTCAATTTTGACTCGGGTGTCCCACGTAGCGCTGTCACCAAACCTGTTTTCCCAACTGAGCTTAAAGGATGTTGAATGTTCTGGATTAATAGTCGCATATGGGGTGAGTTTCAAATGCGACTTCCAGAGACTGTTTGCTGTGTAGAGAAGCCCCAAATCTATTCCGACATAAGAATCGTTAAATTGAGTCGCGTCTACTCTTACCGAAGGCATGGCGTACATTGCTGCTTCTCCAAAAATTCGTGTAGCAAAGCCGAAGCCCGAATAAAGGCGAAACCTCTCATCGTTTTGTGTCTTCAGATCCGCTTGTTCAACCGTAACACGCGTATTCCACGCCCAACGTGACTCTTCAAACAAATCGACGTCCAATATGTTCAACGCAGCAATATTCAAAAAATCAAATGAGTGCAACCAAGCCTTATTGCCGTCTGTCCGAATTCTTGCGTCTAAAAATGTTGCGTTAGAATCCTTAAACCGAGAAGCTTCTATAGATAGAAAATCGTAATAGCCAATTCTTGTTCTAAACTCCATAGCGCCGCCATTTTGCAGATTATGAACCCACGCAATGCTGCCTAAAATTGGATTTTGGGCTTGATGTGGTGGCAAACCCTCTTGCCTGATCTTGCTAAGTTCGGCTGGCGCTAACTCCAAATTAGCAAGCATGAGCTTTCTTTTTGTCGCTTTGTAAGCATCGATTTCGACCTCGTTTGCTCGCGACATTTCCAACTCGACGTAATCATAGAGGGTGCTTAAGATTTTGGATTTTGACGTGCTATTCAACGCAATGTACTCGTCGCTATTCAAAAATTGAACGTTATCAATTAAGCGCTTCGCTATTGCCTTTTCTGTATAAGATAAATCTACGTACTTCGCATGCAAACGGTCGTATTTTGAATCTCTTTTTTTAACCTGGAGCAGTAAATTTTCTCCATGATGCTTTGTTTTCGCAATATTTTTAAAAACATCGATCGGCATATCCCAAGGTTGATTTTGATTTAATAATGGGGAATCGACGACAACATTAATGAAGTTCGCCAATTGAGATGCACAGTTAAACGATAAGAAATAGTAAGTAAACTTCGCTTGCCCCATTTCCCAAAGATGATCTTGCAACAAATCGACTTCTTCGGCAGTCAGGTTTAACTCATATTCCCACAAAACACGTTGTTCGATCTCTGCATAGCTAGCGTCGTAGATGTAATAGTCTTCTTGGGTGTAAGAGGCTTCGTATCCTCCCAATAAGCCATAAGCCATATATTTTATTGGTCCATCGCCGTCGGGGACGTCGGCTCCATAGTTAATGCTCATGTCCAGTAAA
Organism: Vibrio penaeicida; assembly: GCF_019977755.1. Lineage (NCBI taxonomy): Bacteria > Pseudomonadati > Pseudomonadota > Gammaproteobacteria > Vibrionales > Vibrionaceae > Vibrio > Vibrio penaeicida. The sequence continues at coordinate 1,368,820 of NZ_AP025145.1, forward strand.
GGAGAGTCTGTATCTGACTTTCCAGACGGTTGATTCATCTTTAACATCAAATGACCAAAGAACGACGCCGGATTGCCGAAAAAACCTGAAACAAAAATAACACTGACCGACTCGGCATTGTTCATGTGCTTCCAATCGGAATAGGTTGGGCAATTTATCTCTGGCAATATGAGCGAGTCGCCGAGTTCCCGCTTTAGCCACTGCACACGCGCTGGATACACACATTGTGGATGTAGATCGACGGGGTATTCACCTTGTGGCTTTTTAATGGCGTTTATCGTTTCAACCAACTCAGCAAATGCGTTATTGCCACCTTCAGGTGAAAGAAAAAACGAACCATTTTTAATTTGGCTTGACCCATTTTTAAAATGAAGAAGCTTTTGCCACCGAGGTGACACCGCAAGTGCTTCTGTGGTTGAAGAATGTAGCACTTGTCCAGTCGCGTATTCTTCAGCAACGCTTTTTGTTGCTGCAATGCTTTTTGTTGCTGCAATGCCTTTTGTTGAAATAAAAAATGAAAAGCATGTCGAAGCAAGGCTGACTAAGATAATTTTATTCATGGGATATCGCATATAAAAAAGCGCATGAGAATCCCCATGCGCTTGTTACTTCAATATAAAAATGTAAGGTTTAAACAGCCTGGCAAGTACCAGATGTTTTATCTAACGAGCCCACTAGAGAATTAAAGTAGTTCACTACTTTTTCTTCGTGAGAGGCGTTCAAGTAGTATTCGTTCTCTACATGTTGTTTGAAATCGTTGCGAATAGACGCTGACATCTCTTGGCGAGCGGCATCGTCACATTCCAAAATGTCTAACATTGCAACGACGTGTTCACCATTACCCGTTGCAGTATCTTGTTCTAGCATTGGGTAATTTGAATCAATAAACTTTGCTGCCGCCCATAAAGAGAAACCACAAAGTGAAGGGGTCGTCAGATAAGAAGAAGATGCATCACTTGTACTGGATGAAATATTTAGAGTAACCGCTACCCAGCCACCAGCGACACCGCCAGTAAGAGCATGACCTGTTCCACATTCTTTCAAATAACTTGCATTGGCAAAAGACGAAGAAAGCAGCAATGCAAAAGCCAATAAGATTTTTTTCATTTAGATGTACCCTTAAATATCATTATTAACGATTTACACAGGGTGACATATATTTCCATTGGCATTTATTTTCCCTTCAACAATATCGTAATACTGTTCAACGTTTTTTATTTCTCCGTCTAAGGATTAAGTGACGTGATATTCTACTAATAAATATATTTAAGAGGTTTTGAAGTTTACGCTAAACAAAACCGATATTATTGTCGAATAATCAATTTTCGATTAATAAACTCTAACCCAGACTGATATCGCTTTGCCGAAGCATTTAAAGCAAGCTCCATGGCACTGTCTGCGATTAACTCAAATTGCTGTGGCAGCGAATTCACTTTTATAGGTAGAAAATCAAGAAGTCTATTATCACCAAAAGTACCAAGCTTGATTGTATTCAGCAGCTCAGGTTTGTCTAACAAAGCATCGAGTATCCCTTCCAACAGAGTATAAGAAGTCACTACGATGGCATCTGGAACGGTACCCATATTTATCCAATTTGAAAAAAGGGCGTGCCCATTCTCCCGATTAAAGTGGTTGCCATAAGCTTTATATACTTCGCAATTATGATCACAAACAGCTTTCAAAAAACCCATTTCACGCTCTTTGGAAACATTCAGTTCTGGCATTGCGCCCAGTAACCCTACCGATTTTACAGAGCCGCTCATCATCGATTCTGTCAGTGACTTAGCACCTTCAAAATCCTCACTGATTACACAGGCAAAATACTCATCGTCTAATGCTCGGTCAATAGCAATAACAGGGGTGCCGCTTTGCTGAATCTGACGATAAAAATCGGAACCATCGGCAATAGCACTGGCAACAAAAAGTGCATCAACTCTCCGGCTAATAAGTGCATTAACGACTTTTTTTTCCGTTTCAGGATCATCATCAGAGCACCCAATTAAAATCTGAAAGCCAGCATTTCTAGATTGCGCTTCTAGCAATTTCGCCAACCTAGCGTAACTGGTGTTTTCAAGATCAGGAATCACCAGCCCAAAAGAACGGCTGCTGCCCGCTCGTAATGCGGATGCCGCATGATCAGGACGAAACTGGTGCTCTTCTACCACAGCCATTACTTTTTTCTGCGTTCTTTCGCTGATACGGTATTTTTGAGCTTTTCCGTTTATCACGTAGCTTGCTGTTGTTTTCGAAACGCCAGCCAGTTTGGCTATTTCATCGAGTGTCATATTGGATCCTGCTGTTGTGTGCGATGGATCATAATTCGGGATCCTGATGATATTTTAGGTTTGAATTATAAGCTGAATCGTTTCAGTATAAAAGCTGAAAGGATTCAGCAAAACGACAAAATGTGAACAATACCCACGCGTTTAAGTATCTATTTGATGCGCATGCAGGCGTTCGGTTATACAAATATACAGCGTTTGCTGAATTTTTTTGACCAAAAAGCTGAACCGATTCAGCTAAATTGCAATATCGTGAATCGTGATTAGCCATAGATTCATGAAACTACTTTACGAGGTCTCCATGCTGACATTGAAAGAAAGCGACATTACTTTAGGTTGCCAAGCTGGTTCTAAACCGCAAGCCATTCAATTAGTTGCGACCACTTTGAACGCAAAAGAATTAGTGGAATCAAACTACGTTAAAGGGATGTTAGAGCGCGAATCTCAGTCTTCTACCTACCTTGGGAACGGCATTGCCATCCCTCATGGAACAACCGATACTCGCAAGTTAGTTAAGAAAACGGGCGTTAGCATCCATCACTTTCCTCAAGGAGTCGATTGGGGCAATGGCAACATCGTTTACCTTGCCATTGGTATTGCTGCAAAGTCTGATGAACATTTAAGTATCCTAAAACAACTGACCAATGTGCTCTCAGAAGATGACGTTCAAGACAAGTTGAGAGTCGCGACAAAAGCAATCGAAATCCTCGATATTTTGAATGGAAAAAGCTCAGCTAAATCGGTATTGGAAGAGACATCCATTCTTATCGATTTTCCCGCAACGGATATGGTGCAACTTACTGCGGTTACCGCTGGAATCCTAAAGAATCAAGAAAAGTGCAGTCACAACACCATTAGTGATCTCCTTTCATCCGAACCGGCTCATTTAGGGCAAGGTTTGTGGATGGCAAGCTCTAGCAAAGGTGTACTAAATACGGGGCTCTCGTTTGTATCAGTAACCGATTCCTTCACCTTTCAAGATAAGGAGGTAAAAGCACTTATCGCTGTCGTAGCCATCGATGAATCCCATATTCCTTACCTTACCGCTCTGCAAAACATCATTGAACGAGGCGAGCAATCTACCCTTTCATCCTCTTCAGCTTCACAGGTGCTAGGGATGCTTTCCTCTAAAGAAATCGATAGCAAAGCCTCAGCTGTAGATAGCGCGAATGAACTAGAGGGCGTTTTCAAGATAAGAAATGAACATGGATTGCACGCACGCCCGGGTGCCATGTTGGTTGCAGAAGCTAAGAAGTTTGAATCAACGATAAAAGTTGAAAACCTGAATGGTGATGGAAAACCCGCTAACGCCAAAAGCCTAATGAAAGTGATTGCCTTAGGTGTAAAACGAGGCAACGAATTGAAGTTTACGGCTTCGGGACCCGACGCTCAACAAGCACTTGATGCTATTGGAGTCGCGATTGAATCTGGCTTAGGTGAAGGATAACTCTATGAAAAATATAGTCACCATCACTCTAAACCCAGCGCTCGATTTAACTGGCACGTTGGATAGACTCAACCAAGGCAGTGTCAGCTTGGTCAATGAAAGCGCATTTCATGCCGCCGGCAAAGGAGTGAATGTCGCACGAGTGCTTAAAGAGCTTGGCGCAAACGTTACAGTGACCGGTTTCTTGGGCAAAGATAACCAAGAGATGTTTTGTCAGCTTTTCGATCATATTGATGTAAACGACCAATTTATCAGAGTAGAAGGCGCAACCCGCATAAACGTAAAGTTGGTCGAACATGACAAATCCGTCAGTGACATCAACTTCCCGGGCGTTGCTGTTACAGAAGAAGATAAACACCGGTTCGAAAATACACTTTTAGAACTCGCGAAAAGCCACGATTTGTTTGTGCTCGCTGGCAGTTTGCCACGTGGCGTTACTCCGCTTGAGTGCGCAAACTGGATAGAAATGCTCACCAAGCTCGGTAAAAAGGTCGTATTCGATAGTAGCCGAGAAGCATTGGTGCATGGTATTCAATCCAGCCCTTGGCTCATCAAGCCTAATGAAGAAGAATTGGGATACTTAGTTAACCAACCCCTCTCCAGTGTAGAAGCATGCATAAATGCTGCTGCCGCTCTCGATGATCTCATTGCAGAATCACAGCCAGCTAAAAGCTCTTTACCTATCCAAGACTCGCTACCGACAGAAAACATAGCATCTATCGAACGCGCTAAACCAGTAGAAAGCTCTAAGCCAATAGAAAGTGCTAAGCCTATCGAAAATCTTGTTATTTCTTTGGGTGCTGACGGTGTTCTTTGGCGAAGAGACGATTATTGGCTGCACTCTACTCCGCCCAAAGTCGACATCGTTAGTACGGTTGGCGCAGGCGATACTCTCGTTGCCGGGATGTGCTGGGGGCACCTTAACCAATGGGACGATGAGCAAACCTTGTCATTCGCAACCGCCTTATCGGCTTTAGCCGTATCGCAGGTAGGTGTTGGGGTTCCCGATCTCAACACAGTCACTTCCTTACAACACAACATAACAATTAAAAGAATATCTAAACTTTAAAGGTTAACATTATGAACATCTCTATTGTTACTGCTTGCCCAAGTGGTGTCGCTAACACCATTATTGCTTCCGGATTGTTGAAAAATGCTGCAAAAACGTTGGGGTTTAACGCCAACGTAGAGTGCCATTCAACTATTCGCCAAGTAGATTTACTGTCTCAAGACGTCCTTAACGAGTCCGATGTCATTGTCATTGCTGGCCACGAAGGCTTCGACACCCAACGATTTATTGGGCTCAAAGTTTACCAGCAGCCCATCAGCACTGTGATGGAGAATCCACAAGCATGGCTTAAAAATGCCGTTGAAAAAGCCGAAGTACTCACTGAAGAAAATGCCTCAAAGCCCGTGACAAATAGAAATAGCGCTCCTCTTGACACCGGCGCCCCCCAAAATTTGAATGAACGCGCTAAAAACATTGTTGCCATCACTGCTTGCCCCACTGGCGTTGCCCACACATTTATGGCAGCAGAAGCGTTGGAAGGAGAAGGTAAGCGTTTAGGGCATAAGATCAAAGTAGAAACTCGTGGCTCAGTTGGCGCAAAAAACCAATTGACGGATGAAGACATCGCAAACGCGGATCTCGTGATCATTGCTGCTGATATAGAAGTACCGTTGGAACGCTTTAACGGCAAGCTTCTGTATCGTACAAGTACAGGGTTAGCACTGAAAAAGACCAAGCAGGAAGTAGCGTTGGCCTTTAAAGAGGCTTCAATCTATACCCACTCTGGCAATGCATCTTCGACAAACTTTAAAAAGGAAAAAACAGGCGCTTACAAACACCTAATGACAGGTGTGTCACATATGCTTCCATTAGTGGTAGCTGGCGGTTTAGCCATTGCTCTTTCCTTTGTATTTGGCATTGAAGCGTTCAAAGAAGAAGGAACTCTTGCAGCAGCACTAATGACGATTGGAGGAGGCTCAGCTTTCGCATTAATGGTGCCAATATTAGCTGGGTTCATCGCCTTCTCCATTGCGGACAGACCTGGATTGGCGCCCGGCTTGATAGGGGGCATGCTCGCAAGTTCGACTGGAGCAGGGTTCTTAGGCGGTATCGCCGCAGGTTTCATTGCTGGTTATTCTGCAAAATGGTTAGCAGACAAAGTGTCGCTGCCGCAATCGATGGAAGCATTAAAGCCCATTTTGATCATCCCGCTTGTTGCAAGCTTGTTTACTGGCTTGATCATGATTTACGTTGTCGGTACCCCTGTTTCCAGCGCTATGAACGCGTTAACGGAATTCCTTAACACAATGGGTTCCACCAATGCTGTTTTACTCGGCATAATCTTAGGTGCAATGATGTGCTTCGACTTAGGCGGTCCCGTTAATAAAGCGGCATATACGTTTGGTGTAGGTTTGCTTGCAACAGAAACTTACGCACCAATGGCAGCAGTCATGGCGGCAGGCATGGTTCCAGCACTAGGTATGGGGCTGGCGACATTCCTCGCTAAAGATAAGTTCGACGCGAGTGAAAGAGAAGCCGGAAAAGCATCCTTTGTGCTCGGACTGTGCTTTATTTCCGAGGGTGCCATTCCGTTTGCCGCGAAAGACCCAATGCGTGTAATCCCTGCTTGCATGGCTGGCGGTGCTTTAACTGGCGCACTATCTATGCTGTTTGGTGCCGAACTACTTGCGCCGCATGGTGGGCTTTTTGTCTTGCTCATTCCAAACGCCATCAGCCCAGTATTGATGTATTTAGTCGCCATCGCTGCGGGAACAGCATTAACCGGATTCGGATACGTTGCATTAAAAAAACACGCAGAGCTTAAAGCCGTCACAGCGTAGCCTTCGTGTTCAATATACCCACTTAGCCTCAGTAAAAAGTCTCAGTATAAAGCCTCAAATACCGCGAAAGTATTTGAGGCTATCCTCAACGCTTTTTTAGCCCAGCTCTGTATCTTCAGCTTACTCTTAAACGAATAAAAGGGTTGCTCTTTCGCTCTTCTTCTAGTTTTTCGCCCGTTCGACCTTTCGTTTCCTTCTAATATCCCATCACCACCACAAAGATAATGAAATCGGACAGAACATCATAAATCCATGCATATCTCGTTTACTTTTTCATTTTATAAAATCTATGATGCGGAATTCAGAGTCTCGTAAGCTGCCTCTGTTCAAGGAAAAGAAAGCAGTGCAAAGACTCACCCATTCCAAGGTACTTAGACCTAAAAAACAACAAGGAAAATCCATGAGTTTCAACAAAGAAGACCTTAGTGGTATCGTTGGGAAAAGTGTTATCTACGATTACGACCAAGGCTGGCGATACGAGTGCTACGTAAAGAACGACCACACTATCGACTATCGTGTTCACAGTGGTATCGTTGGCGGGCGCTGGGTAAAAGATCAAGAAGTGGTCATGGTTCAGATTGCAAAAGACGTATTTCGAATTTCTTGGGTTGAACCAACAGGAACAGACGTTTCATTGTCTTTCAATCTCGTAGACTACATCGTCCATGGAACTATTTATTTCCCACGTTGGATCGTTGAAAGTCCCGAGAAAATTGCTTGTTACCAAAACGAGCATCTTGAAGAAATGGAAGCGCTACGCGATGCTGGTCCTGTCTACCCCACTGAATTAATCAGTAGCTTTGCGACGCTCGTCTACTTAAGAGAATGTGGTGAAAACAACGAGCAAGTCATTGCTTGCCCGCCACATGAATTACCAAGTAATTACCCTGAATGCTTACCTGACAAAAATCTTTTGCCTGCCTTGTAATGTTGCTTGCTGCCTCCAGCAGGCAGCAATTAATAACAACATCATTGCCAATAGGCTAACTCCGCCCGCTTCAGAGCTAGTATCGCTCGTAGCTTCAGCCTCTGGTTCTGATTTAGGGACGACGCCTCCTGTGGTTGAGCCGTCAACAGAGTATTTCGGTGTTTCGTTCCCAGCCAATACGCTATTTATCCAAGGAACGTAATCTAATACCTCAGTAAACACCCCATGGACAGAGACTGAAGGGTTGCCACAAACGCTTGGTCCAAAGCTCGCAATGCCAATTTGTCGGTATTTGGAGCCATCAAACCAGAGTAGCGGTCCACCAGAGTCCCCCTGACAAATAGCACCATGAAGACCAGATGTGGAGTTGTAATCGCCCTTTGTACAGATGTGCCCTCCTTTCACCGATGCAAAAGCGGTACAAGTTACTTGGTCAACGTAATCCAACGCCACTTGAAGTAGATGGTCAGAACTGTCGTAGTTTGACTTGGTGTTCCCGTGCCCTACCGCTTGAAACTTTGCGCCGTTAACTCGATAGTTTGTGTCATCACCACTAACAGGTAGTGGTACAAATTGAGAAGAAGGCACCCCTTCCATCGCGTATTCAAGTTCAATGATCGCGATGTCATTCTCCCATAGGTAATAGGATCCGTCTCGGTAGTCATCTCGATAATAAAAAGATTTCGCGGGTATTTTTTGCGCGCTATTAAAATCCCCCTCGCGCTCTAACTGCAATACGACAGTGGTATATTTATTGTAATAATTGTCTTGGACACAATGTGCCGCTGTCATTACGTGTTTCGCATCTAGAATGGTTGCCCCACAGTAATTACCGTAGTAACCGTAATCTTCACGTCTATCGTAATAAAGGCTTGCCATGTAAGGATAAGATGAAATGTAAGCGTTGTTTCCGTTAACAATTGCTGGTGAAACTTGTTCAGCACTGACTGCGTACTGAGCCGAAAAAACAAGCATTAATAACAACACATTGCGCATAGAACTCTCCCCAATAAACATCCCAAAGATATTGAAGCTCTATAAAAATAGTAGGAGAGATTTAGATCACACGGCATAAATTAATTGAACATCGCACCTCGACGCTGAGCCAATTTATAAAAACATATTATTAACATTTTAATTACATCATCAATATCAGTAAGTTATCTGGTGACGGAAAAAATAAAAAAAAAGAGCCTCATATGGAATGAGACCCTCTATTATTTATAGCGTGATAGATTACTTACGTTTTCGAGCAATACTGGCAAACATGAGAAGCGCCATCGCTAACCACCCTATAGACCCACCGCTACTACTGCTTGTGTTTGGACTTAAGCTGTATTTCTGCAACCATTCTCTTCTGAGTGCATCATTAGAAATGGCTTTTGGCGTTTCATTGCCAGCGATCACACTAGCAATCCAAGATTGATAGTCTTTCACTTCTGTATAAACAGAGGTCACTTTAGTTTGATCTGAACTTCCACATGTACTGGTGACAAAGCTTGCTATACCAACTTGATATTGTATTTGTGAGTTAGGGTCCGTCCAATAAGCGGGGCCTCCAGAGTCACCTTGGCATACACTGTTCAATAACCCAGATGCAGTATTAGTGTCTTTGAAACATAAGTGACTATCGGTTAGCTTATTTCCGTTGACGAATGTTGAACTGCACTCTGCTGGGGTCGCAACTTCCAAACTGGTTTTAAGCAGTGGTAAGTATCCGTATTTCTGTTTTCTATCATCATTATTGCTTTGAGTGTTCCCATGACCAACCGCAGTAAAAACAGCAGACGAAGTCGCGCGGTATGTCGATTCAATAAAATCCGTCATTGTTAATGGTATAGATGGGAAAACACTTGAAGAAAACGTAAGAGGCGTTTCCAACTTGAGCAGGGCTATATCGTTAGGCAGCAGATCTTGATTGGAATCTGAGTAGTTGTCTGGGTAATAAATCGCGCTGACTCGAACTCGCTGTTTCGCGCCAAAGGGTTGAACTTTAGAGGGGAAATCTTCTTCATTATCTAATTGAGGGACAACCGTTGTTAACAGGCTCGCCAGCGTATTGTTATAAACACAATGGGCAGCAGTCAGTACATGATTAGCATCTATGATGCTTGCCCCACAATAGTTGCCAGTGGAATAACGCCCATCGTATTCAAGCGTATCGATGAAAAGTGTGGCAATGGAAGGGTAATTCGTACTGCTCGCCACACTCCCATTGACGATTGCTGGGTTGACATTATTGGAAGCAATCGCAGTAAAAGGCATCATCGTTAGCAATGTAATCAAAGATTTAGTCATATTTACCCCTCTATTTCTATGTTTTACGATGGCTCATTTAAGCATCGCTCAATCTTGTAGTCGATGATCATTATATCCATTCATACAGCATATTCGATGTTTCAAACGTAACCGCTCGTAAGCATCACATTACATCGGGTCAAAAAAAAGCGGCTATTCCGTAAAGAATAGCCGCTCAGATTTTCGAAAAATTTAAAATTAGCCGCGATAGTAACGCTGAGGTACAAACGGCATTTTCTCAACAGTCATTGCCAGTTTTTTACCACGTACTTCAGCAAATACCTCTGTACCAATGGCAGCAAATTCTGTTTTTACATAACCCATAGAAACTGGCTTACCCGCTGTCGGGCCCGCAGTACCACTGGTTACGATACCGATTTCATTGTCATCTGCATCAAACAACTTTGCCCCTTCACGCACTGGTGCTTTCGTTTGACCAATCAAGCCAATACGCTTACGAGAAACATTCTTCGTCGCGATTTGCTCAAGAATGATGTCTGCGCCAGGGAAACCACCTGCACGCTCGCCATCTGTACGACGAATTTTCTGAATGCCCCACAATAGGCTTGCTTCAACAGGTGTCGTTGTTGTGTCTAGATCGTGACCGTAAAGGCAAAGACCACACTCCAAACGCAATGAATCACGTGCACCAAGACCAATCCACTCCACTTCCGCGAATTCAGTTAGCGCACGAGCCAACTCTTGAGCTTTACCAGCTGATACAGAGATCTCGTAACCATCTTCACCGGTGTAGCCAGAACGGCTCACCAAGCAAGGTTCACCAAGAATCTCAATTGAACGAGCATCCATAAATACCATCTCACATACTTCAGGTGCAAGGCGCGCCAATACTTCCGCAGCTTTTGGACCTTGCAATGCAAGCAAAGCGCGATCTTCAATTAGCTCTAGTTCTACCGACTCAGGCAGGTTAGCGCGTAGGTGGGCAATATCTTGCTCTTTACACGCTGCGTTAACGACAACGAATAGATGATCGCCAAAATTAGCCACCATCAAGTCATCCATAATGCCGCCTTCTTCATTTGTGAAGAACGCGTAACGCTGGTTTCCTACAGGAAGATCAACAATATCAACCGGAACAAGTGCTTCTAACGCTTTCGCCGCATCAGGACCGTGAAGCTTAAGCTGCCCCATGTGCGATACATCGAACAAGCCAGCCGCATCACGTGTATGCAAATGCTCTTTCTTCACACCCAATGGGTACTGAACAGGCATATCGTATCCTGCAAACGGTACCATTTTCGCTCCAACTTCTACGTGAAGCGCGTGCAGTGGGGTTTTCAGTAATTCAGTCATTGTATTCTCCATATCGCCAAGCCCTGGCTGACTTCGTCGACGTTTTAAAACTGGCTTAAAAGGTAACAGTTCGTTTCCCTTTTATAAAAACAAAGACAGTCGATGGTGTTTTATCATCAAATACTGTCTTTTCGCTTTGTAAAGACACACAGATGTTTCTACAAAGTTAAGATTTGTTTCCAATAGTAGATAAAGTTGACTCGCTTTTAAACCGATCGGACGTATAAGATCAGTAAAATTGTGATATTTCACAACTTTGTTACATCATACATTGGTGTGTTTTTTGAGTATTTATTGTGAAATTTTTTATTAAATGAAGCAGTTACGAAAGCAAAGCAAACGTTTGCCTTCACTATAAGAAACTTAAGGAATTTAACGTTATTTAGCCGTCACCCACAAAATTTGGGCATCTTCATCACTGGTCGAGACCAACATATGACCCATATTGGCGTCATAATAAACGCTATCGCCAACGGTCATCGGAACGGGTTCATAAAATTCTGAAAAGAACAAAACATCCCCTTCTAAGATCAGAAGAAACTCCTCTCCGTCGTGACGAACCCAATCGTTATAATCTTCAAAATTCCTTGCCCGTATACGGCTTTTAAACGGCATCATTTTTTTATTAGAAAGTTGAGTGGCCAGTAGCTCGTGCTCATAGGTGGGAGTTGGGTGGGGTTTACCCTCTCCAGAACGCGTAAGATCTCTCCTACCCGTTGCCACTTTTTTTCTTGGTGGTTCAAAGAGTTGAGGCATATCTATTCGCAAACCATTCGCCAGTTTTTGCATGGCTTGGAACGTAGGCGAAATTTGTTCGTTTTCTATCTTAGAAAGCGTGGATCGAGCAAGCCCTGTACGCTTGCTTGCATCTTCCAAAGTTAAGCCAAGCTTCATTCGGATTTCTTTTAAGCGCTTCCCAAGCTTTAACGGTTCGATATTCTCGTCTTGAGGCTCTTTTGCAAGCGTTACTGATGGGTACTCATCGTAGATGTCTTCAGACATGCATCCCTCTTATTTTCGTACTTCCTAATGCTGTTCTTTTATTGTGCACAGAGACGCGTGAACATGAAAGTAGTCGGATGAAATTAAACAGTGCGCCATGTAGCAAAATAGGAAAACATGTTTCCAATAGGAAATTTTTGATTGATTGTCTACTCAACTAACGTTATGTTACGACCTTGTTAGATGGGGAACTTTCTCGCACATTTCTAACGTATTACGTAATAGGTCATTTACATACAAAAAACACTGCCATTCGAGTGCAACTTACCCTACAATCCGCACCGAAAAAGCAAACGTTTGGCTAAAACGTCGTTTTAGATTGAAATTGCCAAACCCATTACGTAGTAAACGGCAGAAATGAGAAGTTCACGGACTCGCGCTGGAATGGCTTCAGAACGTAAGCCATTTCAGAGAAACAAAGGAAGCCTGGCTTAATTAAAGAACACGGCCAATTTAGAGCCATACTAGCCAGACAAATGGAAGGTTATCTGCCATGAACAACAAATCTTACCAAAATCACAGCCTTGAGAACTTCTTCTCTACTAACCTCGCTGCCACAGACGACGCTGTTTTCGCTGGAATCCAAGCAGAAAGTGCTCGTCAAAACGACCAAATTGAGCTTATCGCTTCTGAAAACATCGTATCGAAAGCGGTAATGCAAGCCCAAGGCACATGCCTAACAAACAAGTACGCAGAAGGTTACCCGGGTCGTCGTTACTACGGTGGTTGTGAACACGTAGACACCGTCGAAGCCATTGCAATTGAACGTGCAAAGAAACTATTCGACTGTGAATACGTAAATGTTCAGCCTCACTCTGGTGCGCAAGCAAACGGCGCGGTGAAGCTGGCATTGCTGCAACCTGGAGACACCATTTTGGGGATGTCTCTGGATGCTGGTGGTCACCTAACACACGGTGCACGCCCTGCGCTTTCTGGTAAGTGGTTTAACGCTGTTCAATATGGCGTAGACAAAGAAACTCTAGAAATTAACTACGATGATGTTCTTGCACTAGCAAAAGAGCACCAACCTAAAATGATCATCGCGGGTGGCAGTGCTATCCCACGTGTTATCGATTTCGCTAAATTCCGCGAAATTGCAGACGAAGTTGGCGCTATCCTAATGGTCGATATGGCGCACATTGCCGGTCTTATCGCAACAGGCGCTCACCCTAGCCCACTACCTCACGCACACGTTGTAACAACAACAACGCACAAAACACTTCGTGGACCGCGTGGTGGCATGATTCTTACCAATCACGAAGACATCATCAAAAAAATTAACTCCGCAGTATTTCCTGGATTACAAGGCGGTCCTTTAATGCATGTGATCGCCGCCAAAGCCGTCGCGTTCGGTGAAGCATTAGGTCCAGAATTCAAGACTTACATTGATACTGTGGTAAGTAACGCAAAAGTTTTAGCTGAAGTATTGCAAAATCGTGGCTGTGACATCGTGACTAACGGTACGGACACGCACCTAATGTTGGTTGACCTTCGTCCGAAAGGATTGAAAGGAAACCAAACAGAAGAAGCGTTGGAACGTGCAGGCATCACATGTAACAAAAACGGCATACCATTTGATTCAGAGAAGCCTATGATTACATCAGGCATTCGCTTAGGTACGCCTGCCGGAACAAGCCGCGGTTTCGGAAATGAAGAATTTAAACTGATCGGAGAGTGGATTGGCGATGTGCTGGATGGCTTAGTAGAAAGCCCAGAAGGCAACGCAGAAGTCGAGCAACGCGTTAAAAAGCAAGTGAAAGACCTCTGCAGTCGCTTCCCGCTTTACCAATAATAATCATCACCTGGGAATTTTTGGAGACAAATCAATGGACAATACACTGAAGTTTGCTGATAGCCACGAGTGGGTTAAAGACAATGGTGACGGCACCGTTACTATCGGTATCTCAGAGCACGCTCAGCAGATGCTTGGCGATGTCGTATTCGTAGACCTGCCAGAAGCAGGCGACAGCATTGAAGCGGGCGAAAGCTTCTCATTAGTTGAATCAGTAAAAGCAGCGTCAGACATTTACGCGCCTATTACTGGTGAAATTGTTGAAATCAATGAAGAGCTAGAAGACAGCCCTGAACTGATTAACGAAGAATCGTACGAAGGCGGTTGGATCGTTAAAGTTAAGATGGCAGACGCTTCTGAACTGGACAACCTGAAAGATTCAGAAGAATACCTTAACAGTATTGAAGACGAATAAATAATCGACGAGTCGCGGTAGATAGAGATTATGACAGAGTTACTTCACAACCTAAGCACGGACAACGAGTTTATTGCGCGCCACAACGGCCCAAATAAATCAGAACAAAAACACATGCTGGATGCGGTTAATGCATCTAGCTTAGATGCTCTGATTGAAGAAACCGTACCTGCACAAATTCGCCTAGAGTCACCAATGAGTGATGAAGCTCCTATGAGCGAAGCAGACATGCTTCTAGCGATGAAAAAATTTGCTAACCAAAACCAAATCAAGCGTACTTTCATTGGCCAAGGTTATTACAACACCTTCACGCCGAACGTGATTTTACGTAACGTGCTGGAAAACCCTGGTTGGTACACAGCTTATACACCATATCAACCTGAGATTTCTCAGGGTCGTCTTGAAGCATTGCTGAATTACCAGCAAATGGTGATGGATTTGACGGGTATGGAAATTGCCAACGCATCCCTACTGGACGAAGCAACAGCAGCCGCTGAAGCCATGACCTTGTGTAAGCGTGCAGGTAAAAGCAAAAGCAACGTATTCTTCGTCGCGGACGACGTGCACCCTCAAACTCTTGCGGTAGTGAAAACTCGCGCCGAGTTTATTGGTTTTGAAGTAATCACTGGCACAGCAGAATCTCTGCCAGAGCACGATGTATTTGGTGCTCTGATTCAATATCCGGGTACAACGGGTGAAGTTCGTGACCTCAGCGATATCATCGCTAAAGCACAAGCAAACAAAACGCTTGTAACGGTTGCAACGGATCTACTCGCTTGTGCCCTATTGAAACCGGCTGGAGAAATGGGCGCCGATGTTGCTATCGGTAGTGCGCAACGCTTTGGTGTTCCAATGGGATACGGCGGTCCTCACGCGGCATTTATGGCCACTCGTGACAAGCACAAACGTACCATGCCTGGCCGTGTTATCGGTGTTTCCATCGATACAAAAGGCAACCAAGCGCTTCGTATGGCGATGCAAACTCGTGAGCAGCACATCCGCCGCGAGAAAGCGACATCGAACATCTGTACGGCTCAAGCACTGCTTGCGAACATGGCTTCTTTCTTTGCTGTGTATCACGGCGCAGAAGGCTTACGCACTATTGCTCGTCGTACGCATCACCTAACGGCTATTTTGGCGGCAGGTTTAACGAAAGCAGGTTACGAGCTAGCTCATAACAGCTTCTTCGATACCATCACGCTAAACACAGGCGACAAAACGGCAGCATTGCTTGAAAAAGCACAGCAAGCCGACATCAACCTTCGTCAACTTGATGGCCAAATCGGTATCAGCCTTGATGAAACCACGACAACTCAAGACCTAGAAGCGCTATTTGGCGTATTCGGTGCAGAGCAAAACGTGGAAACGCTGTCTGCGGAAATTGAAGGCAACGAATTTGCAGCAATTCCAGAAGCGTGCCGTCGCGAATCTGAGTACCTGACTCACCCTGTATTCAATACGCACCACAGCGAAACGCAAATGATGCGTTACCTGAAGCAGCTTGAGAACAAAGATTTCTCGCTGACTCACGGTATGATCCCGCTAGGCAGCTGCACAATGAAATTGAACGCAGCCGCAGAAATGATCCCTGTCACTTGGCCAGAATTTGGCGCGATTCACCCATTCGCACCACTAGACCAAGCGGCTGGTTACACAGCACTTGCTCAAGATCTAAAACAGAAGCTATGTGAAATCACTGGCTACGATGACTTCTCTTTGCAACCGAACTCGGGTGCATCGGGCGAATACGCGGGTCTTATCGCGATTCAGCGCTACCACGCTAGCCGTGGCGAAGGTCACCGTAACGTTTGTTTGATCCCAAGCTCTGCACACGGAACTAACCCAGCCACAGCTTCAATGATGTCGATGAAAGTCGTGATCGTTAAGTGTGATGACGATGGCAACATCGCAATGGACGACTTAGCGGCTAAGATCGAGAAACACAGAGACAACCTTTCAAGCATTATGATCACCTACCCTTCTACGCACGGCGTATACGAAGAGCAAGTGAAAGAAGTGTGCGAAATGGTTCACGAGGCTGGCGGCCAAGTTTACCTAGACGGCGCAAACATGAACGCGCAGGTAGGCTTAACTTCTCCAGGCTTTATCGGTTCAGACGTTTCTCACTTGAACTTACACAAAACGTTCTGTATTCCACACGGTGGTGGCGGTCCGGGTATGGGGCCTATCGGTGTGAAATCGCACCTAGCACCTTTCTTGCCAGGTCACATCGAAAACGGTGTACAGGGCGAAGATTACGCAGTAGCCGCAGCCGATTTAGGCAGTGCTTCGATTCTTCCAATTTCTTGGGCTTACATCGCGATGATGGGCACACAAGGTCTAACGGAAGCAACGAAACTGGCGATTCTAAACGCAAACTACATCATGGAACGCTTGCGTTCTCACTACCCTGTTCTTTACCGTGGCACCAACGGCCGCGTAGCGCACGAATGTATTATTGATATTCGTCCGCTGAAAGAAGAAACCGGCATCAGTGAAGAAGACATCGCAAAACGTTTGATGGACTACGGCTTCCACGCGCCAACCATGTCGTTCCCAGTAGCGGGTACGTTGATGGTTGAGCCAACGGAATCTGAAGATTTGGCTGAGATAGACCGTTTCTGTAACGCGATGATCGCCATCCGTGAAGAAATGTCTAAAGTGAAAGACGGCGAATGGCCACTGGACAACAACCCATTGGTTAATGCCCCTCACACTCAAGCTGACTTGTCTGAAGACGAGTGGAACCGCCCTTACTCACGTGAGCTGGCGTGCTTCCCATCTGCGCAAGCAAAAGCATCGAAATACTGGCCAACGGTTAACCGCGTAGACAACGTGTACGGCGACCGTAACCTTATTTGCTCTTGCCCAAGCATTGAGAATTACGAAGACTAGTTTTTAGCTGATCACAGATAACCAAGTTGGAAACTGTGATAACCGAGTTGAAAACCGACAACTAAGTTGGAAACTAACTTGAATAACAAAAGGCGAACCAATTGGTTCGCCTTTTCTTTTGGGGTCGTTCTAGCACATATGAATAACCAACTTAATAGCGTTAACTTAGCTGTGATCTGCTCCAGCAAGACTGGACACTTCATTAAGCGACATTTTGCTGTTCAAAGTTAACTGGGCTTAGATACCCAAGAGCACTGTGCCTTCTCATCCGATTATAATCAACCTCAATGTACTCGAAGACCGTTTGGCGCATCTCATTTCTTGTCATGATCGGTTCGTATTGGATCGCCTCGACTTTCATAGAATGGAAGAAGCTCTCAACACACGCATTATCCCAACAGTTTCCTTTTCTACTCATACTTTGTTTTAGGTTATAAGCACTTATTATGTCCCTATAGTCTTTTGAGCAATACTGGCTACCTCGATCACTATGGACAGTAACATGCTCAGGGAACCCTCGACGGAACAGAGCCATTGATAATGCATCGCAGACCAGAGTTGCCGTCATCCTCGTATCCATTGACCAACCGATCACTTGTCGTGAGTAAAGGTCGATGATGACAGCCAGATACAACCAGCCTTCGCTCGTGGCAAGATACGTGATATCTCCCGCCCATTTTTGATTCGGAGCCGTTGCGTTAAAGTCTTGAGCTAGCAAGTTCGGCGCTACGGGCATCTTATGCTTGCTATCCGTCGTACATTTAAACTTGCGTGCCGCTTTCGGCGTTAAATCCTGACGCTTCATACTGGCGGCAATGGTTTTAACATTACGGCTATCCCCATTCTCAGCTAGCTCTTTCTGGATGCGCCTTGAGCCATCACGCCCCTTACTATTGTCAAAAGCTTTTTTGACTTTTTCATCAAGCTTTTGGCGTATTGCCTCACGCTGGATGTACTTGTGGCGATGCTTAATCCAGTAATAGAACCCACTTCGTGAAACTTCGAACACCTTAGCCATGCGGACCACATTGAAACACAGAAGGTGTTCTAGCATAAATTCATAGCAATCTACTTTAGATTTTTCGCGAAGTAGGTGGCGGCCTTTTTTACGATATCTAGCTCTTCAGCTTGCTCAGCCAATTGCCTTTTGAGCTTGGCGACTTCGGCAGCGAGATCTCTTTCACGCTGACTGGTACTGGTGTCTTTTTTAATTGCCTTACGCCAACCGTAGATCTGGGATTCATGCAACCCGAGCTGCCTCGCTGCCGCAGCAACTCCCACTTTCTCTGATAGCTTCAAAGCTTCTGCCTTAAATTCAGGGGAATGTTTAATTCTAGTTTTTTTGTTAGTTGTCATTGTTCACCTCGTTAGTGATTGTACTCACTTAACTTGGTGTCCAAAACTGCTGGGGCGGATCATTCTATTGAAGAGAGAGTTTTCAACTTAGTTAACCAAACCTGATGGCTTCATTTGCCATTAAGCGGTGGGAGTTTGCAACTTGGTTATTTTTGAGAAGTATTCCAGATGTCTGATTTAGAAAGCTAGCTAGTTTCCATCTTAGTTATCTGTGATCATTAGCAGTGCCAGAGAATTCTAATTTTAGACAAAGTGCCTAGTTTGGAGGAGATCTAAGCTTGGTATATTTAAAAATCAGACAAATTTCGGTTTGTCTGATTTTTTATTGCTTGTCACTATGTAATCATCCCCTAAACTAGGGACATTTAGAATTAGAGTTCTTCGGTTTAAACTAAACCAAATGGAGAACACTGATGAAAAAATCACGCTATACAGAAACGCAAATCGTCAAGATTCTGAAAGAAGTTGAGGCTGGCAGGTTGGTCAAAGAGGTCTGCCGAGAGTATGGCATATCAGATGCCACTTACTACAACTGGAAGTCCAAGTACGGCGGCATGGAAGCCTCAGACGTGAAGCGACTGAAGGAGCTTGAGGATGAAAACCGACGCCTGAAGCAAATGTTTGCTGAACTGAGCCTCGACCATAAAATCCTTAAGGATATCGTCGAAAAAAAGCTGTAAAAGCCCACGATTCGGCGAGAGTGGGTGGATTACGTCAATAATTGTCACTGTGTGAGTCTGCGTAGGGCTTGTCGTTTAGTCGGCATCAGTGACTCGGTCTATCGGTATCGACCAGATAAGCACCGAGATACCCCTGTGATTGCCGCCTTGCAAGAAGCCGTTGAACGTTATCCTGCATATGGTTTTGGCATGTTATTCAAAGTGCTTAAGCGATGGGGGTATCGCTGGAACCACAAACGAGTGCATCGACTCTACTGCGAACTGAAGTTGAATAAGCGCCGTCGTGGAAAGAAGCGGCTACCAACAAGAGAGCCTGCCCCTCTCTGTGTGCCAGAAACGTTCAATCAATGTTGGTCAATGGATTTCATGAGCGATTCACTGATGTGTGGTAGACGCTTCAGGACGTTCAATGTTATCGATGACTTTAACCGTGAAGTGCTGGCCATTGAAATTGACTTGAATCTTCCCGCTCAAAGAGTTGTTCGCGTGTTGGAACGCATCGTCGCCTGGCGAGGTTATCCGAGTCAGTTACGTATGGATAACGGTCCAGAGTTTATCTCAACGGCTTTAGCTGAATGGGCGGAACAACATGACATACAACTCGAATTCATACAGCCAGGCAAGCCCACACAAAACTCGTTTGTTGAAAGGTTCAACCGGACCTATCGAGATGAAATACTCAACATGTATGTGTTCAGAACGTTAAAAGAGGTACGTGAGCTAACAGAAAACTGGGTTCGAGAATACAACGATGAACGTCCCCACAGCTCGCTGGGTGACCTGACCCCTTGGGAATATCTTGCTAAGTTGAAATTGCCGGAAGACTCTAATTTAGGGTGTCACTAAAAAAGGGATGTTTACACAGCTATTAAAATGAAATCAGGCACAGTTTGTGTACTAGGCGACCTTATGATGATGAGCCATACGGCTATTTATAGAGCTTTTGGCGATAGGGACGCTGTAATTCATTGGGGTTACATTAATGCTGCTCCAAGATAGACTTTGGATAAGGCTAGCAATGTATTTCTTGTTTTAATTTGTTCGAGAATGCGTGATTCTGGGCAGCAATCAAAATTTTGACTTATCCAGCGGTCATCTTGTGAAAAGACATCAATGGGACTCAAACGTTTTCCAAGTTCTTCCATTTCATAGCTTTTACTAGAACATCAGGCTTTTTTACGCTAAACAAGTCAATGAAAAAGGGTTGATAATAGACAATGATAATTTATCCTTTTTGCAAATATCTACATATCCACACTACTCATGTATAAGCAAAGCACTATTGTCCCTAAACTAATTGTGCTTTTTTGTAAGATAGGATACATTTTGAAAAGTGATTAGTTTAACTATTTGATAATAATAGCAATAAGGTGGTTTGTGGTTAGATGCTGAATTCAGAATGTATACAGCTTGATTCTTCAAAATCTTTACATGTCATAGAAATCGAATCGATAACTGAAGATACAAAGAAGCTATTAGATACATACTTTGTGTCGATTTGTGAAGGTGACTCAGATAGTAAGATCGACTTAGTTAAGAAGAGACTAGCAAAGTTCCTTGAAACTAAAAGTGTAGAGATACAGATGGGAGCTATTGCCGAGTTCTTTGTTCATCTCTACTTGAATCAGCTTAGCTTCAAGCAAGAGTTTTTATTCTTCAATTTGGAAGAAAACTCAATAAAGAAAGGCTTTGATGGTTTGTTTTCTAAAGACTATGAAACTTTTTTAGTAGAAAGTAAATCCGGAGCGCTCTTAACAAAGGGGATCAGCCATAAAAAGAAGCTTAATACAGCATATACAGATTTAAAAAACTATGTGTCCGGTAAGTGCGAAAAGGGAAAAAATAACCCTTGGAAAAACGCATATAATCATGCTAGTCATATTGATGTAGGAGCTGAAAAAGGAATAAGGAAAAAAATAGCAAAGCTTAGAGACATGTATGATTCAGGTAAGTATACAAACATTAAAGATTATAAAATAATTCCTTGCTCAACTATTTTTTTAAATTCAGTTTTGAGCAGTAATAAAAATTCCGAAATTTTATTAGAGCATGAATTCTTAAAGGAATATGATTGCATGTCATTGGACGCTATATGTATATCAAAAAATGGTTTAGAATTATTTAAAAATTATCTAGGTGAATAGTTTGGCAATTTCTTTTAGTTGGCTTAAAGATAATGACATATTTTTCTCTTCTATGAGAAAAATGTCGCTCAATACTCCTTTGAATATTGAGGAAATGGAGTACATGCTGGGGTGTGCAGTACTTTTTCTTGAAGAGTATCGTAAGGATAATCGCAGGCATTTATATTTTGAACTTGCTTACTTTATCGTCCTTAAGTGTGCAATCAACAATAATGTTTATGAGCCATTACTTGATGTTAGTGCCAACTTTGGCTTGTATCCAATATCAAAATATATTACTAAACACAATCTATACCATATTAATGCTTCTTCTGAATTTAGTCTGTCTTACCAGTTAAGTAAATTTAAACACAATGATATTGTTGAAACATACGAACAAAGAAATTCTAGAGTACAACTAGTTGAAAGCCAAGATGAAGAAAACTGCTATATTGCACCTACATCTTTTGGAAAGAGTTCTTTGATTACAGAGATTATAAGAGAAAAAGATTTTAATAAAGTTGCTATAATTGTTCCAACAAAATCTCTTTTAATCCAAACATACAAACTAATTAAATCAAACTTTTCAAAAAGGAATATAATATTCCATGATGAAATGTATGATGGATCAGAAGACTTTATCGCGATATTTACTCAAGAACGAGCGTTAAGGCTTCTAAAGGACGAAAGGGTTTTTTTTGATTTGTTAATTATTGATGAAGCCCATAACCTATTTAGCTATGACTCTAGAAGCTTATTACTAACTAGGCTTATCAGAAGAAATAGAAAAAGGAATCGAAAATCAATCAATTACTACTTATCACCTTTAATATCTAGCTCAGATAATCTAAAGGTTGATAGTAAACAAGAAATATTCGAAAAAAAATCATTAGTAACATTAAGGAGCCTGATATATATGAATATAAAGAGTCAGGTGAAGTAAGGAAGTACAATCGATTTCTAGATGTCTTCTTTGAATCAGGGAATAGTAATAGCTATCTAAATTATATAATTAATAATAGTAAAGAGAAGAACTTTCTATACCTTCGGGCTCCCAAAAAGGTGGAAGAACTATCTATACTCCTTGACTCGAAGTTAGAGCTAGTAGACTCTCCTAGCTTAGTGGAGCTCTCTGATGTAATTTCTAAGAATGTTCATAAAGACTTTTATTGTGTTGAATACATAAAGAAGGGATTGGTTTATCTCCATGGAAAACTACCAGATTTAATTAAAGAATATTTGGAGTATAAATTTTCAAAGAATAAAGATGTTAAATATGTGGTTGCTAACTCTGTAATACTTGAAGGTGTGAATTTACCTGTAGACAATATGTATATAATGAATACGAACTCACTCGATGCAAAATCTCTAACTAATTTAATTGGTAGAGTCAATCGATTGAATGAAGTATTTGATGATGGAAGAAAATCTCTAGATAAACTTCAACCTAGCGTTCATTTTGTTAACTCAGAAGATTTTAACCGTAAAGGTGGAAATATGGAGAATCAAATTATAAAGCTAAAGAGTGGCGTATTCAAAGATAACCTAGAGAATCCTCTTTTAGTGAATTTTGATATAGAAAAAATGAAGCTAGAACTCGAAAAAGCTAAGAACAGAAATAATATAGAAAAAGTTCTAACTTTGGAGAAAAAATTATCCGAATATCGAGAAATTAAAGGTGTTGAAGATTTTCTTATAACCAGTGAATTGGATGATAATAATAGAGTTAAGAAAGTTCTTCTTGAGTCTGATATTCTTTCTTTTTACTCCAGTCCTGAACAGGTTATAGATAGACTTTCAAGTAAAGCAGATATGATAACTCTGCATCCAGAGTGGAGGGATTCTCATATAATAGATAAAATTTATTTATTTTTTATCCAAGGCTTAGAAAGTTACTTTGCTAAGATGGATTTTCTCCGATTGCAACATATTAAAGCGCGGGATTTCTACAAGATGTTTACCGGAAATCTCCACAGACTAAGTTTAAAAGAGCATATATCTGATACTATTAGTTACTTCCAATCGATAAAGTACCTTCCACAAGGTAGAGAATTCTATATTGGGGACTCTTATGGAGAAATCGGTAAGATAAATATAGATGGTAGGAGAGGAAAGCTTGTTTACATTGATCTTTCGAGTAAATCCAACAAAGAGCTTGCGAATATCGCGTTAGTTAAAATAAAAATAGAGAGTGATTTTGTATCATATACATTAAATAACTTTGTTAATGTAATGTATGATTTGGATGTTATTTCTGAGGAAGAATATGAACTATATATTTATGGGACTACAAATAAGTCTAACTCTGAGTTTGTAAAGCTAGGTATTAGTGGCTCTTTGATAAATAAGTTAGTTCGAGATAAGCAAATAAGAAATTTATCCATTAATGAACATGGATTAGTAGAGTTTAATGATGATTTCTCGAAATATATTAGTTCTCAAGATGACCTCATAAAGTTCGAAATAAGTAAATTCGTGGATATTTAATTTAACGTGTAGAAATCGAATATTTTGACTTCATTTTAAATGAAAATCACCTTATCCTAAAGTTGAGATAATAAGCTATTGCGAGCTATAGATCGGTGAATTGTAATTCACTTCACCGACTAGCTCTTTTGAACGCATAAAAAGAACTTTAAGGAACACTCACTCTAAGAAAATACGAAACCCATCAATTACAGTGAGTTGTGCCTAGATCCACAAACGAATTAACGGGGACACTCACCCTAAGAAAATACGAAACCCATCAATTACAGTGAGTTGCGCCTAAATCCACAAAGGCTGTACTAGCCCGTTTTCCACTCTAAAGCTTTCGCGTAGGGTGAGCTCTTTTCTTTTTAAAGAGAGCTTCGTGAGAATAACGGGGACACTCACTCTAAGAAAATATGAAAACCATCAATTACAGTGAGTTGCGCCTAAATCCACAAAGGCTGCACTCGCCCGTTTTCCACTCTAAAGCTTTCGCGTATGGTGAACCCTCTTCTTTTTAAAGAGAACTTCGTAACCATGACCAAAGCCCGTGCTCAGTTAATCAGCCTAGAAGCAACACCCTATTATCATTGTGTTTCACGCTGTGTGCGGCGCTCATTCTTATGCGGTTACGATTCGCAGCAAAACCGATGTTTTGAACACCGTCGAGGCTGGATTGAAGAGCGATTGCTGAAACTGGCACATGTATTTTGTATCGATGTATGCGCCTACTCCATTATGAGTAACCACTACCATGTTGTTCTTCATGTCAACCAAGAAGATGCGCAGTCTTTGTCTGACCAAGACATTTGTGAAAGATGGCTGAGCTTTCATACTCCTCCATTGCTGATTCAAAAGTGGTTAAAACAAGACGCTCTATCAGAAGCCGAACTACTAAAAATTCATGACATTATTGGCACTTGGCGTGAGAGATTGTCGAGCATCAGTTGGTTTATGCGTTTACTGAACCAGTACATAGCCACGCAAGCCAACAAAGAAGACGGTTGCACAGGGCATTTTTGGGAAGGGCGATTTAAAAGCCAGGCGCTTCTAGACGAATCAGCCCTCGCCGCCGCCATGGCTTATGTCGATTTAAATCCGGTTAGATCCAACATCGCAGGCAGCCCCGAAACGTCAGAATACACTTCCGTGAAAGCCAGAATTGATGTTCTTAAAGAGAATAACATCTCCTCCCCCTGTTTATATCCGTTCGTAGGTAACCCTCGAAAAGATATGCCACAAGGTATCCCTTTTAGATTGATGGATTATTTGGAATTGGTCGACTGGACTGGTAGGCAAATTCGCGACGACAAACGGGGAAATATCGCTAACACTCTCCCACCTATCCTTAATCGATTAGGCATTAGCCAAGAAACGTGGCTAAACGCCTGCACTCAGCTGGAAAGAGGAAATGTGATTGGTAAGGAACATTCGATAAAACATGCGCTACCAGTGTTAAAACGAAAGCGAGTCTCGGGCTTTCGGCTCCCTGATAGCTAATCGCGAGAACTAGCTCGGCTGCTCCCTAATCTAATATTCATTCAAAGCATGCTTTGGCAACTTCGTTTACTTAAAAATCGTGAAAAGTAATTGAAACGGAGCGTATTTACCAAAATCTAATCTAACAAGCCAAGTGATTTTTTCAGGTATCGATATTTAGGCTGGTTTTGTGAAATTGACTCGGCTATTTCTAAATTTCCTGTCCTTACTTTTCTTTCTATTTATTTTTCTCCTGCTGTAATTAACACCTTCCCTTTTTTGCCTGACCTGGAGGGCAAAATTTGCCTTCTGGTTGTTCTGACTTGGGCTGCTCCTTAGTTCCAACTTTAATTTCAACGTCATCGACTTCACCTTCGACGCGTGTCAACTGGCATCCGTTTAACAAGAAAGCAATAAAAACTAACGAAATTATACTTTTCATATAAGCTCCATTTAAAACCAATAAGACAAGATACTGATATCTGTTTTTATTATGTACAAGTGTTGTCCTTAATTTGTCCCATCTCTTAAAATTGATACACGCTCGCCGTACTCTTCAACTGCCTGTCCCATTTAATTCCTGCCTTACGCCAACCGTAGATCTGGGATTCATGCAACCCGAGCTGCCTCGCTGCCGCAGCAACTCCTACTTTCTCTGATAGCTTCAAAGCTTCTGCCTTAAATTCAGGGGAATGTTTAATTCTAGTTTTTTTGTTAGTTGTCATTGTTCACCTCGTTAGTGATTGTACTCACTTAACTTGGTGTCCAAAACTGCTGGGGCGGATCACTCCAAGAGTAGGTATGAAAAGCTATGCTACCAAGTCAACTCACTCGAATGTAAAAATCTTCCGATGCACAAATGGGGCAGACCCAGTTCCCATGGTACCTTTATGGCCATTTTCTCACGCGCCTGTCGACAAACCAGAGTTTAGGCTCGATTCATCAAGCGGCGTAAACTTTGAATCCCATAAGCTATTATCCGGTGTCGGTTATGTTAAGAACCTCCGTTCCGACAGTTGGGGTCATTTAAATCGTGCAGCAATTGCCAACCTAAATCGCCCTGTGCGTATGAAGTTTCACAATCGTCACCAGGTCACCTTTAGCCAGCGCTGGTCAGATAAGATCGCATCAGCGATCATCACACTATTGAAAGATGCTGGATACGGAGCATTAGTAACAGGACAAGGGATAATTGTTGCGGGTCTCACCTATTACGACCTACTCGCCAGAGCAATGGAGAAAGTCGCCAAGTCCTCACAAAAACTTGCTGAGCAGACTAAAGGACTACTAGGTCACATGCTTGTATTCGCAGGAAAAGTGGCGAAAGACGTAACCGATCTTTCTTACAAGTTTATTAAGTGGGTATTTGAAGTAACCGTTGCTAGGTTATATCGAGCAGTAAGACAAGCAATAGCCTAGGCTAAATCGGCTGAGGCTTATAGTTAAACATTTGAAAAGCTTACTCTAGAATATAAACTCCAAACAGCAAAAAGAGCCAACAGTTTTACTGCAGGCTCTTTGAGTTTACATGTAGTGCTCTGAATAGGTCTTCTTTATACCCAAACAACCTCAAAGCAATCGGTTCTGCGAGAATAGTTTGGGTATAAACTTAGTTGATGTTGCTGAGCATCTCTATCAATTCAATTTCGGTTTCTGGGATCTTCGCCAATTCAATAGAGGGAGAGTTTCCTCCCTTGAGCATATAGGCGTTTTGTGTACAGTGATCATAGTGAAACCACTTACCATTCACGCACACGTCGGTGTAACACCGAGGATCATCCTTTAATTTCATATAACACCTTTTTAACACTGAATAACAATTACAACCTACTCGCAACATATGAAACTCAGCTTGATCTAGATCAAACTGAATGGAATTGGCGCACTGATTTCATAATTACAGTTTATTAAATGACAAAATGGCAAGCCATAAGCGTTATCGACACAAGACTTAAACACCCTCTTATCGCGTTCCAGCGCCCCCATTTTTCAAGGTAATGTTGCCATGTTTGAATCAGTTGGGTACCTGAATCTTTTAACCGATTATTGAGTGGAACATTAAAAAATAACGTTATAAGAAAACCGGATATGGCGAGCCCTGCGCCGGACAAAAACAGTAACATTGTTGGACTTTGTTCTTGGTACAAGATGATCAGAATGCAAAGAATGCTGCTCAATGGCGAAGAGAAAAATACCGTCAAGAACCCCTTATTCAAAATGACCTCATTGATTCTCACCATTACCTCTGGTGTCTTTCGCTCTTTCAATACAGGCATAACCGTGTTGTAGAAAATGAAATAAAGCCCTGCAAGTAGCGATGTTGTAACAAAGGTGACAATTTCCAGCACCATCAACAATGAATCAAACACACTCTTCTCCTTTTCGTTTGGGTATTGGGTAGTTGGGTAGATAACCAAGCTGTTGAATCGGTAATTGTGTATTTAATAGAAATAGGCAATCATTTGATTTGCATAAAGTTCGCAATTCTTTGCAGGAAGTACAAAAATGCCTAACAGCAATCTAAGCGCTCAAGATCGTCTGCGGAACAAAATCCCCCATCAAGCAGAGAATGTATCCCCACTTGCTTATCTATCGATGAGAAGCGTCTTTTATACACACTCCCTGTTAGAAGAGCCCTGGGGTATTGCTATACCTAGCATTCCTTCCAGCTGCATGTTTCACCTCATTACGAGCGGTACCGCCACCTTAAACATTGCTGAGGAAAGCATAGAGCTGCAAGAAGGCGATTTTATCCTCCTACCCAAAGGAAACGGGCACAGTTTTGTGGATAGGAAAGGGTCTAAGGCAGTCAATCTTTTAGATTTAGAGATAAAGAAGATAGGAAATCATCACGAGCAGCTAATTATTCAGGGATATGGTCGCAAAACTCAGGCATTGTGCGGTACGGTAGTGTTCGACAGCGAGCTTGCTCATTCCATTACCAAATCGATGCCTGATTTCGTTTTCATTGGTTCTGATTCACACCTCTACTCCACCCTTTCCCAAATTGTATCTTTGATTCAGCAAGAGCTCGCCAACGAAGAGTTTGCATCCAGTATCGTCATCACCAAATTGGCTGACATCTTGATTCTTCAGAGTATCCGAGCTTGGATTTCAGAACTTCCTGCAAATGATCAGTCTTGGATCAACGCTCACTCAGATAAACATTTAGCAAAGGTAATGGCAACCATTCACCACTCCCCAGCTTCAAACCTTGATGTTAATACACTTGCCAAGATTGCTGGGATGTCTCGGACCGCTTTTATTGATCATTTCAAACAAGTAGTAGGTTCAACACCCAAAAAGTACGTTACCGATTGGAGACTGAATCTCGCCAAAGATAAGCTCACCAAAGGGAATGAATCCATTATAAGTATCGCGATGAGCGTTGGTTATCAATCTGAAGCTGCTTTTAGTCGGGCGTACAAAGCGGCATTTGGTTTTCCCCCTTCCCAAACCAAGAAAGCCTGATCTTGTGAGGCGCTTTGTCACTTCTTACATAAAGAAACAGAACAGACTAATTTTAAAATCCACAAATATCCATTTATTCAGATTATTAACCTGAATAAAAATCACAAACACAGTAATTAACTCTAAAATAATGCACCAATCTGCTTACTTTACAAATATTGCCTGATAAGTTCGCTTTGCTCTCAGAAATGATACAGAGAGCCCTATTCTCATACACATCTGTTCATTAACCGAGTGTATAGGGAAGGTAATAAATCTATAAAAACAGGTAATTAAATATGATTTTAAAAAGAAGCTTCGCTGCCCTCGCCATTTTAACGGCTTTTAACGTCTCCGCTTACGAACACTACTCCGTGTTTGAAGATTATGTGGACTCCAATAGCGTACAAGCAACCACCGCTCGCTTGACTCAAGTCGCGAAAGAAGCCGGTGGTCAAACGACAGTCGCTGGTGCGTATTCTTACGACCATCTGGGTAGAGTGACTCAACGAGATTACGCAGACAGCACTTTTGATTATGCATACAACGAACAAGGCTTATTGCAGTCTGCTCGCGCATTGATGAAGCACGGTTCAATCAATAGCTACGTACGACACACAAAAGAGAATTTCATTTCCGACTACAGCTACAACGATCTAGGGCAAGTCACGTTCGAGAACAAAAAAGTGTTTCATGACGAAGCAACGAATTTAGATGGCACACCTATCGCGTCATATCGAATTCAATACACGTACGGGGCAGATGGTAAGTTGCTTCAGCGTAGACAAGCCCCAATTACTGGGGAAGATACCGCCGTTAGAGAGTTTCACTATTACTACCATGAAGACGGGAAGCTAAGAAAAATTCGTGAAACTCGATTCTCTACACCAAAAGAAAAGAACACATTGCTCCTTCAGTACCACCCGAATGGGGAGATTAAAAAAGCGACCCAAAAGCTATTTGGTAAGCCAACAAAAACCGTTGAAATGGAATATGTCGATGACGGCTCTCTCGTATATGGTGTGTATTACGCCGATCCAGTCAAAGAATGGAAAGTGGACGTAGACTTCTTTGGGTTGGCATTTCACCCAATTCGCAATCTGAAGCAAACTGTAGAAGGGAGCGTAACGAACTACAGATACCAGTACCACAACCTTGACGGCGACGTTCTGCCAGACAGTTTGGAGCTATTACTCACCTTCCCAACTGGGGCGAGCACAACGTTGAATTATAGTATGAGCAACAAGTAAAGAATATCCAGAAACAAAGGCGAGCAACGTAGCTCGCCTTTTTCTTTACAAAAAGCGAACCTTATTAATAAACTGACCTCTAATCTTGACCAAACAAATGAATTCGATAATAACAATCAGATGCTTAAATAATTAAATTAGATTAGATATTTTGAACATTTTCGCTTGAGTTTTGTTCAAATTATCTGCAGTTCATAATAAAAACATAAATATAAAATAAGGAAAATGGACATGAGCCATACCATGCGCTTTTCACTACTTGCTGCTTTAATTTCAGGTGTACTTTCCCCAGCCCATGCAACGCAAATCCCCAAACCTAACGAAGCAGCATTACAAAAAGCCGTACTAGAATCGGCGGATGAAACAGTGCCAGAAACAGGTGCTTCAAATGCGCCACTCTGGCTGCGAAATACCGCTTTGTCTCCAGATGGAAAAACCTTAGCTTTTACCTACCAAAGCAAGATATTTTTGGTTTCAAGTCAGGGGGGCGATGCTAGGTCGATCACCAATGGGGACTTTTACCCGCATAATTTGATGTGGTCACCCGACAATCAAACACTCGCATTCGCAGCAAACCCTTATGGTAACGATGATGTATTCACGATAAACCTTAAAACTGGCCAGATGGCTAGACACACATATCATTCTGGTTCAGATATTCCCACTGGGTTCAGCGAAAATGGCGATGCTTTGTTGTTTAGTACTTCAAGGCTAACCAATAAAACGCAAGATTTTTATAGCTTGCCAGAAGGGTCCTTGTACCCTCTCGGGAATCAGCTATATCGTGTCGCACTTCACTCCAATCAATCCTCTGCGGTTCTGAGCGTACCGGCGAAACATGCGGTTTGGAATTCCGATGAAACAAAGTTGTTGTACAACTCTCCACACAAAGACCAGCAATATCGCAAGCATCAACGTTCTTTTGCGGTTCCGAATATCTGGCTTTATGACGCCACCACAGGTAAACACAGCCAGCTCACTGAAGATCGCATCGCGGCACAACAGCCCATTTGGAATGCAGATGAGTCTGGCTTTTACTACCTCAGTGAGCGTGATGGGAATTTCAATGTGTGGTTTTACGATTTAACAACCGCAGAAAAGTCTCAACTTACACATTTGTCTACGCACCCCGTCCGCCATCTGTCTGTGGATGGAGAGGGCAACCTCGCGTTTTCATATAATGGTGAGCTATACACCCAACTGCATGATGATAAAACGTCAAAGAAAGTGAACATCAATATTCACAATTTCACCGTACAGCCAAGCCAATACCACTTCACTAATAATGCCACCAGCTTTGTCCCATCGGAACTCGACGTAGGTGAAATGCTGCTGAGCGCCTATGGGGATATCTATGCTTTCGATGCAGAAAAAACAACGGTAAAAAACATAACCAATACGATTGGTGCGGAAAAACACGTCGAATTCACCTCAGACGGATATGGCGCTATTTACAGTGCACTAAGGGATGGTAAATGGGGACTCTATACGGCATATTCTCAAAAAGAAGAAGAACGACTGTCGAAAGCAATCATTACTGACGAAGCCCCTTTTCTTGTTTCTGAAGAACACAATTTAACCCACCCCAAATACTCTCCGGATGGGAATAAACTCGCGTTTATTGTCGATGGAAGAGCACTTCATGTACTTGATATCAGTGACAGTAATGAAGAGTCTGTATTAGACAAAATCGAAGACGCACTTACTTCTGAAGATGATGAAACCGCAAATTTAGGCGTGGAGCTTATTTCTGCGGAAACAGTCAGTGAATCAAACCGAATGGAGTTTTCTTGGTCTCCCGATTCTTCACAACTTGCTGTGCATTTATCGCCTAGCCCGTATGTGGAGCAAATTCACGTCGTGCAAGCGGATGGAAGCGAGTCTTCAATTAACGTGTCTCAAAGTGGCTTTTACAATGGCATGCCACAGTGGAGCGCTGACGGCAGAATTCTATTTTGGGAAACATCAAAGTACGGTACAAAATCGGCGGATGGCGAAGACACCGGATTTACCCTTAACGGTATCTTTGTAAATAATCGCGCAAAGAAAGATTTTAGAGACAACATCGAACCGCCAGAGGAAAACGAAAGTGCACCGAGTTACGCTTTCAACGCCAACAATATAGAGTATCGCGAGGCATTCCACCTCCCCTTCTCTACTACCGTCATTGGTGCGCACTTAATGGGCGACCACTTGCTTGTCATCGATATGTATTCAGACCCATCAGGTGAATACAGTACACGAGGGTTTAGCTACAACATCAGAACCAACGAGTCTTCATTGCTGTTTTCTGGTCTCCCAGAAGCCAATAGTGTTTACATCTCATCGAACCAAGAATTTGCTTACCTACTCACAGAGTATGATGTGATTGAAGTAGATACGAATTCTGGTGAGCCCCTATATCACGCCATAGATCTCCCTGTAGATTTTGACGTGGTACCAAGGAGAAAAGCCGCATTTGACCAAATCGTTACCCAAACGAAAGAGCAATACTATCGCCCCGATATGGACAATGTGGATTGGGACTTCTATAGCGACAACTACCGAAAATTTCTACCTCACATTAACAATGACCTCGACTTTGCCACCATTTTAAGTGAGCTCAGTGGCGAGCTGAATTCTTCTCACACTGGGGGTTATGGCAGTCCGAAAGCGCCTATGCGTTACGACGAGACGGCATCACTTGGGTTAGTGTTTGCTGAAAACATTGCACCCTCGTTTACTCTCACAGAATCTTCGAATACGGATGCAAAATACAATGCCGACGAAACTGCGGACGAAACTGCCGAAAAAACGACTGAAGAAGAGACTTTGTTCAACCTTGTCATTAAGGAAGTGTTGCCCGGTGGCCCTGCCGACATTGAGGACGTCGTGCTTAAAACAGGTGATCGCATTACTGCTATAAATGGAAAACCCGTTTCTAACCTCGCTGAACTTTCTCAAGCTTTAAATAACAAAGTAGACACGCCTGTCGCCGTTACTTTAATGAGAGGAGAAAAGAACACTTGGCAGCAAGAAATCACACCAATGAGCGATGGCGAGCAATATGGACTGGTTAGCAAACGTTGGGAACTGGCAAGACGCGACCACGTTCTTAAAACAAGTAATGGCAAAGTTGGTTATGTCTACCTGCCTGACATGTCTGCTCATAGTTTTGAGCACCTTCGAGCAGAAGCGCTTGGCCGCTTAAGAAACACAGAATCACTGATCATTGATGTACGCTTTAACCGAGGTGGCTTCTTAGCCGATACGTTAATTGAATTTCTAACCGCTCAAAAAGCAGCGGTTGTCGTTCCGAAAAAAGGTAAACCCGCTTCAGATGCAAGCAGACGTAGCTGGTTAAAACCTTCGGTAGTGATAGCAAACTCCGCCTCTTATTCAGAAGGTTCTGCGTTTAGCCAGTATTACCAAGATCTGAACGTCGGCCCTATTATTGGTGAGCCTGTTCCAGGGACAGGCACGGCTGTAATGGGTGCGTTCTCTTCAGTATACCCTGACGTTTTCTTTAGCTTCCCTTACCTTCCATTAAAAACATCCGACGGTCGTTATTACGAGAACCTTGAACTCATCCCAGATATTCAAGCCTTTAACCGACCTTCTGAAATTGCTGTTGGTAAGGACACACAATTGGATACCGCTATTGAAGCAGCATTAAGTCAAATTCAGCCGTAAAAGGCGCGTTAGAAATGTCATTTAAACAAAGCCTTTTCTGAACTAAGGCTGATGTTGATAAATATTAAGGCGAGCATTGCGGCTCGCCTTTTTTTTTAGTTGGGGAGATAAGAATAGTATTCACGATGGCGGATATTTGACGTTATTGACCAAATTTGACGATACCAATCCAATAATTATCAAAGCTCTTATTACTTTGTAAGATATCAACCATTTTGGCTAGCTTGAGTTACGGTATGCGTCTTTTTAGAGTTTGATTGCTCTCGCTGTCTATAAATTCACCCAAAAACTCTTAATTTATTGATATTATTTACTTAATTATAAATAAATCGATTCCCCTTTTCCGTAAAACAAATTTTGCTATTTTGTTAATCTGGAATTAAGTGCATATTTCCATACAAACCCAATATGAATAGCAATTAAACTCATATCAACCCTCACCATACACAACTTATTGATTAAGAAGAGTTTTATGACGTTATCTTTACCCCTCACTGTTTCTAGCTAGCTGATTTCTCACAAATTTGTAGGAATTCAGCGGATTGAGACTATCAGGTCCAATGAGTTAAATTCTTTTGGGAACATTCCCGTTCATGACGCGATTGAGATTCCACTATTCTTGCTGCCTAAACGAAAAAATCATGCGTTAACCGCAAGTGTCTTATGCGGTAGTTGCCATTGATTTATCAGTTATTGGAAGCCCAATCAAAGCACACCGACAACGCTCATTCCCTATTTGAACGTACCCAAAAGAAGAAATCATAGAATGACAAGCTCTCACAAAAAAAGGTTAAATCGCCCACATGTTGCCATATTAGGTGCGGGGATTTCAGGCTTAGCCATGGCTCACGAATGCCGTAAGCGTGGATACAATGTATCCATTTACGATAAGGAACAGCAGACTGGGGGGAAATGCCTTGGTACGGTTGTTCATGGGTGTGTACACGAACTCACTCACAGACAACTTTTTGCAAAGAACCATAATTTACTGAACTTTTTGAAGGAAATACCAACGGAGACTGGAAGCTGTTTTGACTCCCTGTATCCGCAAGAGAAAGTGCAGTTTGTGTGGGGCAAAAAAGGCAAAACCATGCAATTTCAACGTCGCTACTTTCGTCACGTCGAAAAGCTCATGGATGACGCAAAATCTGCCTACGCGATGCTCTACTCAAAAGTCCCGGTTCAAGACGTACTTTGGTTTAAAAAACAGTTAGAACAAACCTTTTCTGCGGAAAAATTGCTGAGAACACCCGTTAGTGAATATTTTGAATATCAGCAAAGACCTAAGCTAGCTCAATTCCTAAAACCCGTACTACTCGGTTGGATTGGTGCAACAGACAGTACACCAGCGCTATCGGTGTTAGATCTGCTTAACAATAAAACGGGGACGTTTCACCCTGATTCTCCAAACGCATACAGCCTAGGAATTCGCGAACCTATTGGCGATGCCATTATTGCTCCTCTTACCGAGCACCTAATACAGAGTGGCGTGCATTTTTACCTCGGATGCGAAGTCACCTCGCTGAAACAGAATGAATCTGCCACATCGATTTCTAGTGCTATCACAAAAGAGGGGGAAGCTATCGAAGCCGATTTCTTTGTGCTGGCATTGCCTGCTCATGTTACTGAAGCACTGATCGGTAATCACAGTAAAGCGCTGGATTACAATTATGTATTTAGCCACGGCTTCCAATTTCATTTTTCTCAAATGCCCGCCAGTTTAAAGGGAAAAACTGTGGGTATAGCGGTCGATTCGCCGTGGGGACTGAGTTACCACATTACCAGTAGAAAAGTGGGTCAAGTTGAGCGAGTTTGCTTGTCCGTTACTGCTACCGATTTGAACCATGCTTTGGGGGTTGTATACCAGCGCCCTATGCTGGAGTGTAACGAGCATGAAGTGCGAACTGAATTGCTGACTCAACTCTTCGGAAATACATCTTTAGCCGAAGAAGACGCTTTTATGAGTTTTCATGTTGGATTAGGCGCAAAACTGGTTCCAGAGGAAGAGTTAGAAACAAGCTACAAAACATGGTTTAAGGGCGGCACTGTAAGAGACGATCAGGGAAACAAGCAACGCTGGGTTATTCAGCACGCTCTGACTCACCCGACAGCAAAAAGCATGCAATCCTTATCAGTTGACGCCTTTCACAATCTATTTTTGGTTGGAGAGTACCTCTCAGATTCAAAACAAACTTGGCGTGTCCCCGTGACCCTCGAGCGTTGTATTGAAACGGTCCGATTAAGTGCTGAACAGCTGAGTGCAAAAGAGGACGTCGCATGAACAACCGTGTTTATGCACCACTTTCCTCAGTTCTGTTCTTAGCGATTTGTTTTATCTATGGCAGTGGTTTCTATCAACTAGTACAAAGCTCCGTACTCTTAACTTTGTTACTAACCTTGGTCTTTCCAATCGTTTTTTGGCCGCTCATAAAAAAGGTCGATAACGACGATGAAATAAAACGCATCTTGTTTCTAGAAACAGGGTTTAATTTGCTGTGTTTTTTGGCAATAAGCCATTGGATTCAAGTTGGCTTCATCGACAAAGGGTTAGTTGTCTTTTTCCTATTTCAAGCTGGCGGTTTTATATTCGTTCAGTTAAAGAAACAGGCAACGATGTCGGCATTAATTTCATTGTGTTTAGCCGCAGCTATTGCTTACTGGATCATTGAAAGCACTCAGACTCAGCTAAAAGGTGATGGCGCGCTGCTTTTGTTTGGTCAAACCGTGCCATGGCAACTCAAAGTGATTTATGGCGCATGGTTAGCTCAGTTGCTGTTGGTGGAATACCGGTATGTGCTTCCTAAAATCACGCTTATGTCTTGTCACATTGCGTCCTACTTTATCGCCATTCATGCAGATGATTTTTTTCACGCTCGCATAATTACGGCTAGCCACTTACTGTTCTTAGCGCTTTGCTTTGACTTTAAGTCAATGGATTGGGGAGGACGTCAGTTCGCCACGTCGACGATGATGCAACAATTCGTCTCTAGGTCCTCGGTACAGCATGCTTTGTCGGCAAGTTTATTAGCCATCGCTTTATCCAGTTTGGGGACATTGCTACTGTTTCATTAACAATGAATTGATTAATTTAACAAGGGGGACGTCTGTTCCCCTCATAATTCTTTGATATTCACAAAAACAGTCACACTCGCTGGTCACATTCCCCCAGTCCTGACACATTTTGTCAGTAAAACAGAGTATTTTAATAGTTCAGTCAACTTTCTGGATCCCATTATGTCACCCTCAACCCAATGCCTGTGCGGCAAAGTATCGCTCACCGTGACCTCCCCTAGCCCCAATTTTAATGTGTGCCATTGCCATTCTTGCCAAACATGGAATGGTGGACCTTCGCTAATGGTGCCATGTGGAGAAGAAGTGGATATTATTGGGAGTGAATACGTTAAAGAGTACGACTCTTCAGAGTGGGCAGTACGCGCATTTTGCTTAGATTGTGGTACGCATTTGTACAGTCGATTCAAACAAACGAATCAATTTAATGTTCCTGCTGGGCTATTTTCCCAATGGGAAGCGTTGGATATGGCAATGCAGTATTTCATCGACATTAAGCCAAGTTACTACTGTTTTTCAAACAACACGCCAACAATGACGGAATCAGAGG
This sequence comes from Vibrio penaeicida, assembly GCF_019977755.1. NCBI lineage: Bacteria > Pseudomonadati > Pseudomonadota > Gammaproteobacteria > Vibrionales > Vibrionaceae > Vibrio > Vibrio penaeicida. The sequence goes on from NZ_AP025145.1 coordinate 1,406,141, forward strand.
TTTTGAACCATTTTTCGTCAACACCCAAGTAACCCTGAGATGCTTGGGTCTAAAGGCTAACGCAACACAGCCATTAAGAAGTAACTCGCGATTCCAAACAAAGACAAAAGCCCTGAATGTTTGGTATTCAGGGCTTAACAGAACTAAAACAAAGTTTATGGATTAAAACTCAAAATCGACAGCAGCGTAGAAAGTACGTCCAGTATCTACGTAGCCGTAATCGACATCTTGCTCGTCGAAGCGGTAATCCGTTAGATTGGTAATACCGGCTTTAACAGCAAAATTACCACTCACTTGGTAACGACCACCCAAATCAACGGTAGTAAAACCTGCCAAATCTTCTCGGCTCCAGTTAAGCTGTTTTCCGGTGTATTTCACGTCGGTAAACAATGATAACTCATCAGATGTGGCCCAATTCAAACCCGCATTCGCCGCCCATTTTGGTGTAAAGGGCAGTTCTTCATCGGCTCTCGTATCTTTACTGTCTGTATAGGTTGCGTTGGTTGTTAGGTACACCGTATCGGAAAGATCGATCTCCCCTTCAATTTCAAAGCCTTTTGTTTCCACTTCATTACGGTTGATGTTGGCAATGATCTTTTTACCGTCTGGCGAGGTTCCTTTGTTTGAATCCAAGTCGCGATCAATCATGTCCTTCAGCTTGGTTTGATACACCGTACCTTGCACAAACCATGTTGGCTGAGTGTATACCGCCGTTAATTCAAGAGACTTAGAGGTTTCTGGTTTGAGATCTGGGTTACCTGTTAGGTAACAACTACCACGACAGCTGATCATGAAGAACTTATCTGAAGAACGCCAAATAGCCGGTGCTTTAAAGCCCTCTCCATATCCACCTTTGATCGTCAGATTTTCTGTCGCTGAATACACAAGGTACGCTCGTGGGCTAAAGTGGCTACCAAATTCGTTATGCTTGGTGTAACGACCACTCGCCGTTAACGTCAGATCGTCATTTATCGCAAATTCATCCTGCAAATATACCGCCGCCTGATGGTTTTTCTCGCTGTCGGTGTAAAACTTGGTGTGGGTAATTTCTGTGTGGCTGAAATCAAACCCAGCGGTTAGCGTGTGGCTACCCAAAGCTAAAACTGTTTTGCCATCTACGTTATGGTTGGTTTGCGTGCCCGTCATAACGTCTGGAAGCGCTGGGTGAGCGTTATCTTCAATGATTTCTGCTTTTTCGAAATAGTAATTTAGGTTGGAAACACCCCAATCCGATACTCGCTCATAACCTGCACCCACATCAGAACGCTGACTTTCGTAGTAACTGGTACCTGCACCTGGCCATGGGGCGACGCGGTCATCTTTCACGTAACCGAGATCAAACAAAACAGTATCTTTTTCAGTCGCAAGCCAAGTTAGCGTGGTATCAAAACTTGTTCTTTCTTGCCCTTCTTGAACCGCTGACGTCGCAGTGCGTTCGTCACTGGCTTGCCATACTTTACGATCACTCACGTCTATCGACGTATTGAAAAGTAACTTATCAGGAATCACAGAACCGCTAGCAAACAAGTTATAGCTCGCTAATTCACCCCCATCTTTTTGAGGTTTTGAAAACGCCAAGCTACCAGCAACAAACGTCTCGTCCGTGGGCTGTTTCAGAATAATGTTTACAACCCCACCAATGGCTTCACTTCCGTATAGCGTAGACATAGGACCACGAACCACTTCGACACGATCAATCGCGCTCATTGGAATACTCGACATGTCGAACGCACCACGAACAATGGCGTCTTTTGAGTTCACTTTTCTTCCGTTTACTAAGATCAGCGTATAGTCCGAATCTAAACCACGGATTTTAATAGAAGGCTCATCCCCTCCGCGAGAATCAAGCTGAAGACCAGCGATTTTACCCAACGCTTTTGTAATGTCCGTTGCAGGAATTTTACTGATTTCCTCAGAAGTAATTACACTGACCGACGCAGGTGCTTGCTCTATGGATACCTGATTTGTCGTTGCTGTAACGACCATTACCTCATCTTGAGCTACGGCAGGTGCAACTGATAGCGCTGCCGCGACCGCGCAGCTTAACTTCAACAGTTTCATTATTCGTCCTTTATGATTTACTACTTTACTGGCATTGGAAACAAGCGTTTAAGCCCATCGACCAACGTAATACGCCAACTGAAATAATCGTGTCCGCTGGCAAATTCTTTGAGCATCACCTGATAGCCTTTATCTTTAAGCACTTGATGCATGTTTCGATTGGTCCCCAAAATATTGGCGAAGTCTGGTTTGACTTCGAAGAGACCAGCATTCAGATAAACTTGAATAGGTTTGTGGGGGCTTTGTGAGATTTTCTTTGTTAGCCATTCAGAGTCTTCATGAGACCACCAGAACGATCCCGATTGGCTCAACACCTTGCCGAAAACATCCGGATACTGGTGCGCTATATAAAGCGATGCTAACCCGCCATAACTCGCGCCAGAAAGGACGACCTGTTCAGAGTTTGGCGATATTTCGTGATGTTTCGCCAACCAAGGAATAAGCTCAGTTGCCATCATTTTTGCAAACTCCGGATTGGGTGGCAACTCGGTTCCTCGAAGCTTTCGTGAAGGGTTGTTAACAAACACGGCTCTCATTGGAGCAAGTTCACCCGCTTCTATCAGGGCGTCTAATACGAATGGGGTCAGTCCTTTATCTAAAAAGGCGTCACCATCGAAAAGGATCAGCAGTGGCGTATCCGCATTCAATTTTTGATCGTTAAAAGGACGGTAAATAGATAACTTTCTAGAGTTATCTAACAGCTCGCTAGAAAAGGTATGATGAGTCAATTTGCCTTGTTGGGATACGGCACCGTCTAGCCAATGGGCACTCGGTGGATTTCCACTTTCAATTGTAGAGTAAACTCGCCCCTCTTCGGGAACTGGCCAAGGGTTAAGATTGTTTGGGTCAGCTTGTAGAGTTGCCAAGATTGCCCTACGTTGCTCCCACCCTTGCGGGCTCTCTAACCGAGGCATGTTTGGCGCAACTTGATAAGACAATCGAAAATCTTTAGGCACTCGGTATGATTTATACCAAGTCTTGCTGTTTTCCATACGTGACAAATGCGCGTGCCCATCGTACGGCGCACCCAATAAGCGGACGTTGTTTACGTCACCTTTCCATAGAAAAGTAAGAAGAACTTCATCACCGGATTGGGGTTCTATGAGTGGTGTGCCATGCGCTTCTATCTCTGTCCAGAATCTCTCTTCTGCCGAGGTTTCATTGTCATCAATTGCGTTTTGCAACCTTTTCAGCCTTGGACTCAGGATGGGTTCTGATGGGTTGACGACTCTATCTTCTTTTAGTGGGACATCCCAAAGCGAAAAATGAACATTGGATGCCTTATTCCCTGCCTTAACCTCAATCGAATACGTATCGGCGTGTTGAAGGTAAAGATAGATTTCTTCTTCGATTCTCTTTTGAGAGGAATAGGTCGTTAAATCTTGTGAATCTCCTACTTGTGGCTCACTTGTATGTGCATCTATTGTATGTAGCTCTCTAGCTTGCGCACGATTAAACAACGATTTAGATAATGACTGGTCACTGCGATAAACTTTGATACTGGCGAGATCACCATCGTAGGAAAATGTACCTCGTATGTACTGAGAACGGTTTGAAGTGACCGAAATACGAGTCGTCTCACGAGCTTCAACATTTAATTCAATGTGCTCAGTCGTACCAAGATTAAGGGTTAAATCTTTTGTTTTTTCTTCCGCGAGCAGGTTTCCCGTACTCATCAGCCCTAGCGAGATTAAAGACGCTGAAGTGGTAAACATTCTCACAATCGCCACCAATAGTAATAATTATCATTATCGTCAATTTGGCGCGATTATACTTGGAGGGATGAACGGGTAAAGAAATGTTACATTTATGAGACGCTGACTATTGTATTACTTTAACTAACTAATAAATATGAATTTTTAGAATGGCATACTTTTTAGAATGATTTTCATGTCGAGCTCAGATTTTGCTTAATTCAACTGCTCGACATGAAAAGTGACTCTCTGATAAAAGCTTAAAGCTCTATCAAAAGCTTGCCTTTGTTCTCGCCAGTAAAGAAAAGATTCATTGCAGACATTGCGCTTTCAAGTCCATTCAATACATGTGTTCTGTACTGAATCTGTCCATTCATGACATACGGTGTTAGCTTTTCTAGCAACTGAGGAACCTGATGAAGGTGATCCGGCATGGCAAAACCTTGTACCGTGATTCGTTTTTTGATTAACGGAATCCAGTTGGGCCCTGCTGAAGGTTCTGAAGCTGTATAGTCAGCGATCATACCGCACACAACAATTCTTCCGTGAGCATTCATTCGGTCAAATATATGGTGCTGAATAGGACCACCTGTATTTTCAAAAAACAGGTCCACACCATCTGGCGTCAATGATTCGAGTTGAGATTTCAAGTCATCTTTCTTGTAATTGATTGCCCCATCAAAGCCTAGTTCATTGACTATCCAATCTGCTTTTTCGTCACTTCCAACCACACCAATTACACGTAAGCCCTCTGCTTTTGCAAGCTGGCCAACGATGGAGCCTACCGAACCTGCAGCACCGGTTACTACTATTGTTTCACCCGACTTGGGTTTACCTATATTAAGTAGCCCTTGAGTGGCAGTTAAACCTGGTAAGGCGAAAACGGAAAGTGCCGTTTCTGCATCGATGTCATTCGACACCTTGTTGATACCCTGACCATTGGTTATTGCGTATTCAGTCCAGCCCATCATTCCCATCACTTTGTCGCCCGCGGCAAACTCTGAGTTTTCAGACGCTACGACTTCGCCAAAACCGCTAGAGCGCATACGAGTGTTCAATGCTACAGGTGGAATGTAGCTTTCCTCATCGGGCATCATCCAACCTATCATGGCAGGATCCATCGACATATGAGTTTGTTTAATAAGGAACTGTCCTTCGGAAAGTGCTGGAGTTTCACTCTCAATAACCTCAAACATGTGAGGCCCAATAGGGTTGCCGTCTGGACGTGCGGTAAGCAAAATTTCTTTATTTAGCGTCATTGTTTTCTCCTTAGATCGTGTAAGCAGTATTGCACAATGATTCATTTACAAATAGGCTGCATAAAGCGAATCACTTTTGCTTTAAAGGCAATAATATGGACAAACTAAAAGCACTATCCTACTTCGTAGAAACGGTAGAAAAAGGGAGTTTCTCAGCAGCAGCAAACCACTACCATGTTCCTGCTTCTTCCATTTCACGACGAATTGCCGATCTCGAAGCCGAGCTAGGCGCACAGTTACTTGTCCGAAGCACGCGATCTATCTCGCTGACAGAAGTAGGCAAGCAATACTACCAGCAAGCCCAGCATATACTTGAACAAGTGCACTTTTCCGATCAACTGGTTAAGCATTATCAAAGTGAACCGACAGGTGTATTGAAAATCAGTGCTATGGTGGGGTTTGGTGAAAGCATTCTTCTTCCTATTCTCGACGACTTTTCTAAGCACTACCCCGAAATTATTCTTGATGTTGTGTTAAGTGATGAAATTTCAAAACTGGAAAAGGATGACGTGGATATCGCCATAAGAGGTGGCTACGCACCAGACGAACGCGTCGTCGCTAAAAAGTTAATGAATAACGATTTCGTTGCTGCCGCTTCTCCAGCCTATATCCAGCAAAATGGTAAGCCTACTTGCACGTCCGATCTCGTTCATCACCAAGGTTTATTTTTTAAAACGCCAGCCGGTCCAACACCTTGGTTAAGTGAAATTGACGGGCAATGGCAAGACGTATCTGGAAAGGTGAAACTGGTAAGTAATAATGGACACTGGTTACTAAACAAAGCCATACAAGATGAAGGTATATTGATGCTGCCTAAATGGGTACTTCAGCCCAGTTTTGAATCCGGCGTATTACAAGAGTTAACCTTCGATCAACCCTTGCAAATAAGCCACGGTAGAGATTTTGCCATATTCCTACTTTATCAAAAACTCGAATACTCAATTCCTAAAATCAAAGCCGCTGTCGATTTCATTTGTGAGCAAGTTAAGCTTCAGTACCCAAATTAGAATTCACAATGACGATTCATCCTTATGGCTTAAACCGCACCATGGGATGTCTGTTGGTAGAACAACTATGACTCGAACTAGATTAACGTCTGGTCGATAGCGCCAGCCCCACGCTCATCCAAAGTCACCTTGGCCACCGCACCATTGATTAAGGTTAAGTTAGGAGGAACATGCCCAATATCCATGTCGTAGATCACTGGAATGCCAAGGTTACCCAAATGCCTTTCTAGTACTTCTAGGTAACTGAGTTCATTCTGATTACTGGCATCTTTGGCACAATTTCGCCCAATTAAGATCCCGTTAACGGAACTAAATACGTGCCTAAACTTCATGTTTAAAATTGCACGAGCAAGTTCAACTGGCGGCATTTCAGCATTTTCTAGATACAACAAAATACCCTTTGGCGCTTTCTTTGCAAAAGCATTGAGATCGAGATATTCAGTATTAAACAAATGATGCAGAGTATCCCAGCACCCACCAAGCAATCGACCTTCTAAACAGTATCCTGATTCGGGCTTTACGAGCCATTTCCATTTGGTATTGATGTTACATTCCAATATAGCTTGTGGGTTCTCAGTAATTGGTGGCCATGTCTTTGTATGCTTTTCGGAAGCGAACTGGGTAAAGCTCTCCCCTTCATTTTGTGAAAGGTGCGTTAAAGTAGTTGAAACCAAAGGATCTGTCGCATTTTGAGTGAGATCCATCAAGTTTGAGCAGTGCACAGTAGCCCAGCCCAACCTAGAAGTAACCACCGATGTGATTGTACTAATATCGGAAAAGCCCAGTATCCATTTAGGTTTCGCGTTAGCGAGTTTTTCGAAATCAAGATATGGAAGCAGCTCCATCGCCAATTCTCCACCCCAAGGTGGCGCAATAGCATCTATCTCATCATCCATTAAAAACTGCATCAGTTCAGAAGCTCTTTCTTCGGCACAAGCACTGACGTGTTTACTCTGCCCTCTTAAGCAATTCCCTTCTATCACTCTAAACTGCAACGAGTTGAAATATTCGAGAACAAATTGATACCGCGATTCATGCGCTTCGCTAATTCCAGAAGAAAATGCCGTTACACCAATCGTGCTTCCGGCGATTAAAGGGGCTGGGTATTTCATACTATTCAGTTTCCTACAAAAGTTAGTCATTCAGCTTCAATTTTTTGAACCCATATGATGGACAGATTTTTACTATGCACTGAGTCTCAATTCATCACAAAAACAAATGAAATGGATTGCATTTAGTGGTCATATAAACACATTAAATCAACACGTTAATGAATGTAAGGATAACTAACAATTATGAAAGGAATGTTAGATAGAAAAGTCGAGCGCGGTCATATTCATTCTTTTCTTAATAGTTCTCCCTCAAATAGCCAGCTATTTTGGATTAATGGTCCTATAGGTTCAGGAAAAACGACTCTACTGAGGTACATTGCAGAGCGTTACGCTAATAATGTTCTATGCCTTAATGGAGAAAACAGGTTATTAAGATGCAATCAAAATGAACAAAATAAAGAATTTCATACCTTATCAACTTTGGTGACCCATATTTCACTAAGTCATCCAATGAAGTTCCACAAGGCATTATCTATTTCAAATGATATACCTGCTCTACCGCCGCTATGGAAAATAGTTTTCAAAGTAACTAGCCTGATACCAGAGATGCAACAAGTTAATGGGCTATTTGATGGCGTAACACGGCAAGGCGAAGAGCTAGAAACTAAACTTAGAAATATTGTGACTCCAAACCTTGTGAAGGAAGCAGTTTATGACCTTATCTTGGATTTCTTTACCGAAAAAATAAAGCAGTCTAGCTTTACTGTTATTATCATTGACGACATTCAATGGATAGACCAAAGATCATTAGAAATACTACTTCCAATTATTAACGAATTATTTAACAAAAATTATGGTATTTATGTTTTTTGTCTAGTCATGATCAATGCCCTTCTATTATAAGAGATAAGTATATAAAGGATTTGGTTTGTGACTATTTCTATAATAGTACTCAAATAATTAGCCTAGACAACTTAACTAAAAGTAAAATGTCTGAGATTTTCGGTGAAGCAAACAAAGAGCTCCCAGTTGATTTAATAGATAAAATACATAGAGAAACTGAAGGTAATTTTGAGAAGTTAGGGAAGATTTTAAGAAAAAGCAAGGAAGAAATTCATGAGATTTACGAAGAATTAGAAACCAAAAGATCAAAAGGAAGCTATTATGATGACTCCTTTCAAAAAATCACCGAACAAAAACCTTATCTAATATATATTTTCTTTATTTTATCATCATTCAAAAATAAGTGCACCACAACGACTTTAAATATCTTGTTAGAATCTTTATCTCTTAGGTTAAATTTTGATTATAATTCAAACCAATTGAAGCTAGATTTAAGTGATTTGGAATCATTATCTGAGTTAAAAATGTCAAACTATTTAATCGAGTGCCATACAGAAAGAAGCGAGCTAGCAATTAGAATGTTAAAGGTTCGTGGTGAATATGAGAAATCTATAATAATTTTATCTCAAATAATTATAGACTACACTATAGAGAATGACAGTGGATTATTAACAGTTGCATTTTCGAATCTAAAGAAAGTAAATCCAAATCTAGTTATTAATGAATTTAGAAAGTTATTATTGAATAAATATGATTACCTATTTCATCGAGAAATAATCGTATCAATTAGTATGTCGGCACTTGAACTTAGTAACGACAAAGTAATAGAGAATTTTTCTCTTTTAACTAAACTAACAACATCCTTGGCAAGGAAAAATGAATTCCTATTAGCTTCTAAATTAGGTCGTAAATTAATAAGATTAAATACAAATAAAAATTTATCGTATAGCTTTTTGTACGACTATATGAAGTCAATGAGAGAGTCTGGACAAATTAAAAACCACAATGAAGTAAAATCTATTTATCAAGTGATGGTAAAAATGTCTACAAATTTATCAGAAAACTTGAAAGCAAAACCCTTTACTGTTCAATTCTTGAGCACTTAGGTAAATATGATTATATTAGAAAAATATATAAGGATATCGATAACAAAACTAAAGACCTAGATTTCAATAACAAAAACGACATTATAATCAATGCAATAGCAGTACGAAATAAAGGATTATCTGAGTTTCATGGTGATATTATCAACACATATCATGACGCATACTCAATGCTAGAAAGTATATCATCAAAGGATAGAGAAATTACGCTGCTAAAAGCAGCATTAGCTAATCACTGTGGGCTTGCCAACTATTATCGAGGAAGTCAGAAAACAGTTATAGATTTTTTTGCCCAATCTCATAGTCATCTGAAAAGTTTGTCTTTGTACCTGGAAACTCCTATAAACAACATCGCTTGTTCTCTTATATTGATGAAAGATTACAATAAAGCTTTGGACTTTATTGAAAGGGCTGAAAAATACATCTGCAAACCTATTTATCAAACACACTCAATTGCAATTAATAAGTCAATTATTTATTGGGAGCTTAATGAGAGAAAACTTGCAATTAATCAAATAGAAAAAGTTATCAATAGTAATAACATTCCTGACCCAATGATACTTGCTACTGCTAATGTAAACTATGGATACTTTCTATTTAAAGAAAACAAGTTTCATGAGGCGGCATTAAAATTTAAGGAGTCAAGAAAATTTAAATATAGATCTCTTCATAATGAGTATAAATTTGTTGAATCAAAACTTGAGAAACTATGTTTGATCAAAGATGGTTTTCTCAGCTCAGAAGACTTAGGTGACGTATCTTTGATCGACTTTAAGGATGTGTTATCAATACCACACAGAAAAATATATAGACCCGATACTAATTCATTGTATGTCGATTAATCTTTTATATAACAATGATTTTAATATACTGCTATTTCGTGATTGCTTTTGTAAATCAGTTTTTAAAGTACTCTTAAGTGAGTGTTCAAATAAATTTATAACTGGTTTGGCATGTATTATATGAATGGATGATTTGATGTTGTTATACTCTAAACTAAGTTTGAAGTATGGGGAATTTCTTTCATAATCGACGATATCTTCGTCAAAAAATATAACATCAAATTTTTTTAATTCAGTGCAGCTAAATAAATCATAATTATCGCTGTAGAATGGTGACCTTACTTCAACTTTATTACCTTTCCACTTTTTTAAACCTTCAACAAGTGAATTGACACATCTTTTGGGTTCAACTGCTACGACTAATACATTTAAGTCATTTAGTTTTTTTGTATTTTTATATATACTGGACAAATAATTAATAGCCGTTGTTGGATGAGATTTTTGTCCATGTCCGGCAGATATCACTGGAACACTAGAACCTTGAATAAGGTCATCAAAGTAAGATTTAGAATTGCAACGTATAGCTATTAGGTCAACATATTGGCTAATATAACCAGTTATACCAGACAGTGGCTCATTGGACATGTTTTTTTCTATTAACTTTTCATACATATCAAAACTCAAATGAGACCCTCCCAATCTTAAAAATGAGGAAACAAACCCAGCTCTAGTTCTTAAGCTATCAGATACAAATAAAGTTGCTAGAATTTTAGAACGTAGTGAATATGCATTTTCATGATAATAATCTTTAATTGTTGCTTCATTTCTACAAATATCCAATAATTCAAAGACTGTAGATTCTATCTGATCTTTAGATATGTCTTTTATACTAACGAAATGATCCATAATTGTTAGTTATCCTTACTTTTTCATTATGGCACTCCTGAGGTTTGATTTTTGTAGTTTCTGTTGGAGTAAAGTGTCGGATACGTGAGTATAGATTTCGGTTGTTGAAATACTGCTGTGCCCCAACAGTTTTTGTACGTATCTCATGTCTACACCGGCCGCTAGAAACTCACACGCAGCACTATGGCGAAACATATGAGGAGTGGCTTTAAGATTGGAATTGGTTTGGTTTGAAATATTTCGAACTAACTTTCTTGTAAATTGTGTTGAAGCTGGTTTTCCACGGCTATTAACCAAGAAGTTGTCGTGCTGAGGTTCAACTACGTGTCTTAATTCAATGTAACGCCTAATTAAGGTGCACAACTCGTTATCTAAAATATAAACAAAGCGTTCTCTAGAGCCCTTACCCATAATCTTAATCTTCTTCTCAGGCAAGCTGACATCGTCTAGTTTTATTCCCGCTAGCTCTCCTACTCTGACCCCTGTCGTAACAAGTAGCTCGACTACAACAAGCGCGGTGAAGTGATTTAAACCTTTCCCATTTTGAATATGTTTATCTATAAATGGCTGTTTTCTATCTTCACCTGTATTTGTCGAAGATCTTGCTTGGTTTAGAATAGATTTCAAATCGGACTTTGCAATGTTTCTGGGGAGATGCTTTGGTAGCTTTAAATTGAGTACAAACTTGTGGAAAGGGCTTGCATCAATGTGTTCTTCAATTTCTAGCCAAGAAAACATCGCCTTAGCGCATGCTAACTTCCTCTTTATCGAAGTTGGTTTAAGTTGATTTTGGGTAAGATAATCAAGAAACTTTGAAATGGAATGCTTATCGATATCCTTCAGCAAAACATTTATGCCAAGGCATTCCATCAATTGACGTAAGTCGATGCGATACGCTTTAATCGTATACGACGATAACCCTCTGATATCCTTGCAGTGTGATAAATATCTTTCGGTTGCTTCAATCAAAGTGTACATGGGCTCTCCAGTTTTATGTTCGTGCTGGTATCGAAAATGCCCTTTTAACAAATCTATCATTACAAATGCAATGATATGTACTCACTTCTACATTAAACAGATTACTTACTATCGAAATCGGAAACGACCAACTTCACAGTATGAAAGATAGGTAATGGGTTGTTATCAGCTTGCTACACCTAGAATTTCAGCATACAAAGCAACAATCAAATCGATATGTATTTGTTCACTTCACAAACCGAATGACTAGTTATATTATTGTTATATAAGAACTTATTACAATAAAACAATACGCCATTCTTAGTTTTCTGTCACATATGGCTACTACTTCCTAACGCGTCAAATAGGAAGATTATGTCACTTTTGGAATTAATCATTTTCATTTATTCCCTATATCAATAAAAACGAAAGCGCTACATTCACGCCGATTTAACATAAATAACACAAGTATAAAAATTACTTAGCTTCAGCTTAATCCGCTAAACATGGAATGTTCTGAAGCCTTTAAGAGGTCCTACATATGAGTGAAACACTATTAGCCTTAATCGCATTCTCGCCCATTGTGGTGGCTGCGATTTTGCTGGTTGGTCTAAATTGGCCAGCAAAGAAAGCCATGCCCGTAGCCTTTGGGTTAACTGTCGTTATTGCCCTTTTGTTCTGGGACATGTCTACCAACCGAGTTCTTGCTTCGATATTCCAAGGGTTAGGGATTACCGTTTCTGTATTGTGGATAGTGTTTGGTGCCATCTTTTTGCTTAACACCTTAAAACATACCGGCGCTATTTCCGTTATCCGAAATGGGTTTACCAACATCTCCCCCGACAGACGAGTACAAGCGATCATCATTGCTTGGTGTTTTGGATCGTTTATTGAGGGCGCATCTGGGTTTGGGACACCTGCTGCCATTGCCGCCCCCCTTATGGTTGCCATTGGCTTTCCAGCGCTAGCCGCTGTCTTGATGGGGATGATGATTCAATCAACTCCGGTTTCATTCGGCGCTGTCGGCACGCCTATTATCGTTGGCGTAAACAAAGGGTTGGATACACACAATATCAGCGAAGCGTTGGCTGCGAATGGTTCGACGTGGGATGCGTACTTACAACAAATTACCTCCAGTGTTTCCCTAATTCATGCGGTTGTCGGCACATTAATGCCTGTATTAATGGCAATGATGTTAACTCGATTCTTCGGAAAAAATCGTAGCTGGACTGAAGGGTTGGATATTCTTCCATTTGCGGTATTTGCTGGTCTCTCTTTTACCGTCCCTTACGCATTAACCGGTGTGTTCCTAGGCGCTGAATTCCCGTCACTGATCGGTGGCTTGGTCGGCTTGTCTATCGTTGTACTCGCAGCAAAAAATGGCTTCCTCATTCCAAAGTCCAAGTGGGATTTTGAAAAAGAAGATAAATGGCAAGCTGAATGGCTTGGTACGCTAAAAATTGATCTAGAAGATAGCAAGAGTAAGCCAATGAGCCTTGCGATTGCGTGGCTTCCGTATGTGTTGCTTGCCGTTATTCTCGTTGCAAGCCGCGTAAGTGTTGATTTGAAAGATATGCTCAAGAGCGTCAGCCTATCATTCGGCAATATTCTTGGCGAAACAGGCATAAGCGCTGCTATTCAGCCTCTTTACCTGCCTGGTGGGATCTTGGTGTTTGTCGCATTACTTGCCACGCTCATTCAGGCTCGCAACGCAACGCCTCTTGTAAAAGCGTTTGGCGAATCAAGTAAAACGTTGATTGGCGCGGGTTTCGTTTTGGTGTTTACCATCCCAATGGTACGGATCTTTATCAACTCAGGTATTAATGGTGCCGACCTTGCGAGTATGCCAGTTACCACCGCAAACTTTGCTGCTGGGCTGGTTGGTGATGCTTTCCCAGCGTTAAGCGCTACAGTTGGTGCTTTAGGTGCGTTCATTGCAGGATCCAACACAGTTTCGAACATGATGTTCAGCCAATTCCAATATGAAGTGGCACAGACGCTTTCTATCTCTAGTGCGGTTGTAGTCGCGCTTCAAGCTGTTGGTGCCGCTGCCGGTAATATGATTGCCATCCACAACGTGGTCGCTGCTTCCGCTACGGTTGGATTGCTCGGTCGTGAAGGTGCGACACTTCGCAAAACAGTTATCCCAACTTTCTACTACCTTGTTGTTACCGGAGTGATTGGCATGGTGGTGATTTACGGTCTCCGAGTTACGGATGCCTTAATGAAATAAGAAATCGTTCTAAAAGTAGATTAATGGGCGCAAAGACGCCCAATATTCGGCGCTAATGCCATTTGTTTTTTAACTCTTAACTTGCTCAACGCCCACGAACCTAAGAGTTAGATATAGAAATCAGGATAGAAATTATGATTATCTCCGCATCGACTGATTATCGCGCTGCAGCAAAAGCAAAACTGCCACCCTTTTTGTTTCATTACATTGATGGCGGCTCTTACAATGAGCATACCTTAAGACATAATACTGATGACCTTTGCGACGTAGCATTACGTCAACGCGTTCTCCGGGATATGTCCGATCTCAGCCTAGACACTGAATTGTTTGGCGAGAAGATGTCACTTCCAATCGGGCTTGCTCCTGTCGGTTTAACAGGCATGTATGCACGCCGTGGTGAGGTTCAAGCCGCTAAGGCCGCTGATAAGAAAGGCATTCCTTTCACCATGTCTACCGTGTCAGTTTGCCCGATTGAAGAAGTCGCTCCAGCCATAGAGCGACCAATGTGGTTCCAGCTATATGTATTGAAAGATCGTGGCTTTATGCAAAATGTACTTGAACGAGCCAAAGCGGCGGGTGTGACGACGTTGGTCTTCACCGTGGACATGCCCGTTCCTGGCGCTCGATACCGCGACATGCATTCTGGAATGAGTGGTCCTAATGCTGCGATGCGCCGAGTATTCCAATCAATGCTTCACCCGAGTTGGTCGCTTGACGTGGGTGTTCTAGGAAAACCACACGATTTGGGTAACATTTCGACCTATCGTGGTGAGCCAACCAAGCTTGAAGATTACATTGGATGGTTAGGCGCTAACTTCGACCCATCAATCAGCTGGAAGGACTTAGAGTGGATCCGAGATTTCTGGGATGGTCCGATGGTTATTAAAGGCATTCTGGATGAAGAGGACGCCAAAGATGCGGTTCGATTTGGTGCGGATGGCATAGTCGTCTCTAACCACGGCGGTCGACAACTAGACGGTGTTTTATCAACGGTTCGTGCTCTCCCTAACATTGCAGATGCCGTAAAAGGAGACTTAAAGATCATGGTCGATTCTGGTATCCGAACGGGATTAGACGTTGTTCGCATGCTGGCACTCGGTGCTGATTTTACACTACTCGGTCGTTCTTTTGTGTATGCGTTGGCGGCACAAGGCGGTGCGGGCGTAGAAAACTTGCTCGATTTGTATGAAAAAGAAATGCGCGTTGCTATGACTTTAACTGGCGCAAAAAGCATCTCCGATATTTCCTCTGACTTATTGGTCGATCTGAATAAGCAGACACTTTAGAACACCACTTAAAATAAAAAGTGCGAGGGATTTAACAAAATTGCTCGCCTTTTTGTTCATTCATCGCCAAAATACGCCCCTCCTGACCATCTAGATTATCAATACTCATGAAAAAATCCCTACTACCATTGGCTCTGCTGGCTATTTCTTGTGCCTCTCAAGCAGAAGAAGGTTACTACTTCGGCCTGGGCTACAACATTTCAACTTCAGATCAAAACGACAGTAAAACAGGGTTAAGTGCAAGCTTCGGGCATACATTTCCGCTTGGAAGCACCTTCATGATGTCTTCAGAGTGGCTCTATACCGATTTAGGCAAACACAATGACTATGAACTTTCCAGTATCGCATGGAACTTAAAACCGTCACTGCCGCTTAGCGAAATAATGCACATCGCAGGTGTTTTTGGCACTAACTACTATTTCCAAGAAAGCAGTACTGATAAAGACAACAAATTTGGTATTTCTTACGGAGCTGAAATTGGATTGCGACTCACGCAAAATATTGCTGTGAATACGGGCTACAAGATCTTTGATGCGAAGTCAGAACTTTCATCAATGTACGCTGAATTCCAGCTAAGATTCTAGGTCACTAGTGCCAAAGATTCATGAACTGAATTGAGTCATTCTGCAATTGAAAATGCCGACTTAACGTCGGCATTCATTATTATTCAACACAGATAATCCACTCCATTAGAGATTCCCTTTCGCATTTTAACCTGCGAGTTTGCTCTCTGCCTTCGCTTCGTATTGCTGATACGTTTCCGTAAATTCTGGTAACACGGACATAAGAGAAACAAACATGAGTAAGGAATAAACAACAGGTAGAAGCACAGACATCACTTTAATTATGGAGCTCGATGGAAATGGAGCGTCACCAAAGCGATTATCGACTGTGTCACCGGGTGCAAGACAAAGAGGGAAATTGAGCACCGGTATCCACGCAATCAATACCAACCACGGGGAAAAGCCGATATCCCTTAACCTTTTTACAATGAAAAGAACATAGAAAAAGAAGGTAATGGGCATAACAAGAAACCCAAACTCACCCAATAAATTGGGCAATAGCAAACAAGCGGTAGCCCAACAGGCAAACTCTGTTCGATTTAACCGGCCTTTAAGCTGATAGAACTGAGGCTTGGTTTCTTTTAGGGGTATATCTGGGGAACGAAGTAACTCTGATTCCGTCATTTTTTATCCTGATTTTAGTTTTTATCTAGCCAACTTTTCTTGTACAGGTATGGGAAATTCGGTTTGAAATATAGAGAAAAAAGTAAATGCGTTTTAACTAATATACTAAAGCCTTTAGCAGTTAAGACTCTCCTAATTTGAGCCTTGAATACGCATAACTATTCAATCTATAAACAAAGAAGCACCCAATGAAGAGTGTTAAAACACCCTGACCGACAAGATTTTTTTTATATACCCAAGTGACCTCAAGATGCAGGGTTCAGAGCCTCATATTCTGTTTCAATTCAAGGAAAAGAACGCTGTGGAATGACGAGTCCTTTCCAAGTTCTTTGACGAGGAAGTGAGGCAGAATATGGGCTCCCAAGGGCGAGTTTAACTGGCTTTCATACTTCGTTATCGATTCTTGATTTAGAACCACTAGATCTTCAAATCGATGCCTTGCCTGAAAGCCAGTTCCCTATTCTTTGGTAGGGAAGCCGCTGAAACAAGCATTTTGAGGTTACTTGGGTATCATGAACAACAATATAACGGCAATTCAAACATAGTCAGGGAAAATCGCATAAACACGCGATACTCTTAACAGTTTTTAAATCTTCTAAGTAGCGCTGCGAGTTCAACTTCATCAAGATGTAAATTCGGATATGCGCGTAACAGACGAGACGGAAGGTTTGAAATGGCGCTCTTTTACTTTTGCGTATTCAGCATCAGTGAAAAACGCTTCTTTTGTCTTCTCATCAGGAAAAATCAAAGTAAATACTCGATTTATTGCCTCAGGTGTTTGCGACTTTAAGACTTCAGAGACCACAAAGTCATAGCCAAATTTGCCTCCGTAACTTTTTAAGATGGGCATCATCGCTTCCCTGTATTGACGGTAACCTTGTTCGTCAGAGACCTCTATTCCAATTAACATTTCAAAAGCCATAATACATTCCTTCTGTTGAGATTTAGACATCCTATCAAGGGTTTATTTATGCGATGTTAACTGGCAATAGACGTTTGATTTTTTCCATCGCCCTCAAAAAAACCGGGTGACAATCTGCTAACGCTTTTCCTTCTAAGTCCTGCCAGAAAAATTGAAAATCGTGTCCGCCGTCGTCTAACGTATGGAATGTCCATCGTTCTGGTTGCGGGTTGACCTCGCAATATACAAAGTGCCAAATATGCCCTCTGTAACCTGACTCCCATCGCCCCAAATATTGAGTCCCCAAAACGTGGCTTAAACCAGATTCTTCCGACAGTTCTCGTATAGCCGCTTGTTCATAGGAGGTATCTTGAGGCTCAACTGTACCTTTAACAATCTGTATCCCAGCAAGGGGATGCTTGAACATTAGCAGCTCCCTTTTCCCTGCTTTTTGCCTAACCACCACTGGGCAAACTTTCAGAACGCGACTTTCCAGTTCGGCTTGTTCATCTAAAATCAATCTGTTAACTCCAGTTGCCAATAGCTCACATCGATCAGTTCACCAAACTTCAATCCAACCTTCTTAAACTCCCCCACTTTTTGAAATCCTAGAGATTGATGCAATGCGATGCTCGCGTCATTTGGTAAACTCACCACACCTAACACGTTACGGATACGGCGCTTTGCGAGAATAGAGATTAAGTGAGAATAGAGAGCTTTCCCGATACCCTTGCCTAATGCGTTAGGTGAAACATAAACCGAAGCCTCAGCTGTATGCCGGTAAGCACTTCGGTTGTTCCATAGCCCTGCATAGGCATACCCGAGCACCTTTTCACCCTCCACCATCACAATCCAAGGTAAAGAATAGCTTTGGATTTTACCGACTCTTTGGTTCATTTCTTCAGTTGTAACTGGCTTTTCTTCAAACGTTGCGGTGCTGTTTACAACAAAGTCATTGTAGATGTTTGTTATCGCCTCAATATCTTGTGAATTTACATATCTGATTTCCATATCCACTCCTTCTTCCCTTTATACCCAAGTAGCCACAAGATACTTGAGTATATAAACACCGATCCTTTATGCAGTAATGTGGATTTAACATATATTCAAATTTTTCGAACAAAATAGTCAATAAAGACGTATTTTTCATTCATAGGTATTTAACCTCAGCTTTGGATGAAAAATAGCATAACTCATTGAATTAACGCAGTTAGCGGATAGCAATTCAAGGCTCTCTACTTCAAAATCAGGAACGAAGTGGAATGACGAGTCCTTTCCAAGTTCTTTGACGGTGAAGTGGGACAGAAGATAAACTCCCAAGGGTGAGTTTGCCTAGTACCTTGAGGTAGCTTGAGTATAAGGTTCGTCTAGTTCATCAAACAAACAATCTTTAGGGTAAGGCAACGCCAAGTCGGGCATTTTGTCTTTGCTAAAATATTGCAGTGCTTTTGTTTCTTCGTCCAACTTTTTACACGGTAACCCAGTAATATGACATCGAAACAGTATAACGGTGTAATCGACTCGGTCTCCATTAGGATAAGTAAAAGAGAACCCTTCGCCACCAAATGTACCTAAGATTTTCATTGCCGAGACCGTATACCCTGTCTCTTCCAATACTTCACGCTTTATCGCTGCGCTTGGCGACTCACCAGGCTCTATCATCCCTGCTGGCAAGCTCCAAGACCCATCTTGTTTCTGTTGAAGCAGTAGGCGTTTGTGCTCATCTAAAATGACAGCTGCGACACTAGGAATCAACAGCGGCTTGTTCCCTATAAGAGATCGAATTTCTTTAATATAATGACTCGCACTCATTGCTTTCCCTTAAAGCTTACCCAATATAAGTAACTGAAATTTTATAGAATAACGGAACATTCATGCCCAACATCAGACCCGCAAAATCAGAAGACATACAGAAAATCGCTGAAATCGAATCCCTATGCTTTCCAGAAAGTGAAGCGGCTTCTCTCAAGAGCTTTACCGAACGATTCCAGGTTTTTCCTGAATGCTTCTTTGTATTAGAAGTTAATGGAGAAATCGCTGGGCACATAAATGGATGTAGATACCACAAAGCCGAATTGCCCGACGAACTTTTTGAAAATGCCAATCTTCACAATCCAAATGGTATGTACCAAACCGTTTTTGGCTTGGCAGTCGCTCCTTCCCACCAGCGTAAAGGCTACGCGTCTATACTCACAAAGCATTTAATAGAGGTTTGTAAACAGCGCAACCTCACTGGCATGGTTCTGACTTGTAAAGAACACCTCATTCCTTTTTACCAAAACCATGGATTTACTTCTCAAGGTCAGTCTGATTCCTCGCATGGTGGTGCACTGTGGTACGACATGACTATTGAGTTTTAACTAGGCGGAAAGGCGTTAGGTCTATCTCTTCAATCTCACACACCGCTTTAATCGTAGGGTGGTGGCTTAATGCTTGAAGGTACGTTGCAAGATGAGGAAATGTCATCGGATTTTTCTCAACTGGCAGCGACCATTCAGCCAGCATAAACAAGAAGTAATCACAAACCGATATGCTATCGCCAATCAGGTATTCGTGCTTCGATAATTGATCATTAATCACCGACAATGCATTCGCTATTTGAACTTCTTGCGCCGCACGTACATGTTTGATTGTGCTTTCATCATTTGTGTGGCGATGCGGGTAATAGTAAACCATAAGCTCTGCTTGCAACGTGTTGTTCAAGTAAGCAAGCCATTGAAGAAAAACAGGGCGGGATTTATCTCCGACCAGCGGAATTAACTGATGTTCTGGATGACTCTCAGCTATGTGCATGCAAATAGCTGGGCTTTCAAAAATCGGTTGTCCATCGTCAATTAGGGTTGGAATTCGCCCAGCAGGGTTTAGCTTTAAATAGTCCGCTGACTTTTGAGAATTGGATTTTTTATCAACCAAAACCAGCTCATAAGTCAATTGCATGTGATGCAGTAAAAAGTGTGGCGCTAAACTGGCATTGTTTGGGTAATAGTAAAGTGTGTACATCGTCATTCCTTTTGAAAGTGTTAAACAGCCGTTTTAACACCATTCACTTCGTCTGGTTCAGGGTTACTCAGAAAACGTCTGACCTTAATCGTATCCTTTCCTTCCATAATGCACTTGGCTATTCGATGCATCCCATCAAATACGCGAAAGTCTTCGGTTAGAATAACGGGATAGGACAAGTCTGCATTCAGGATTCTTTTACAGTGTTCCGCCACATTTCGACAAGTTGGTAACGGACCTTCTAGACTAAACCATGTGACCTCATCAGGACCACATATGTCGCTGATGGCGATTTCTTCAACTGGAAGAGATTCAGCTAAAGCCCATATCCGATCAACATACCAAACTGAACTCACTCCATCATTAATTTCACCGTAGCGCTGTTTGCTCATTCTGAATCCTTTCTCTTATTAGCAACGCTAGAAGGTAATAAGCAAGGAGCTAATCGTCAAACAATCAATAAGAATATGCCCGTACAATCAAATAATTAAATGAAATATTTGGCGAGTTTACAGGGTGCAATAACGAAAAGGTCAGCGGCAATTTAGTTCCATGTAAACCGAAGTAGGGTCATGTTCGTAGTCGCCATATACGTCTCGGCGTTTAAAGCCAAAAGTTTCATACAACTTTATTGCCGCAACTTGTTTATTGCCCGTCTCAAGGCGAATGGTGCGTACTCCACGTGCATTCGATTCAGTGATCAAATGGTCTAATATGCCTTTAGATAGATTTTGCCCACGGAATTTCGGTTTAACATAAATACGTTTGAATTCGCCGTAGGTTTTGTCTGCTTTCTTAAATACAACCGCACCGCAGGCAGCCAGTTCCTCGTGTATGTAAACACCAGCAAAGTAAACATTCTCTGAGTTTAGTGCGCCGAGTGGAAGTAAATCATTGGAATCTTCTGAATAAAGTGAGTTCATTAAATGATCGATTTCTTCAATGATCTCCGGCACACCAATATTATGTGGGTACAGCTGAATAATATCCATATCAAATACTATAGTTCAAAGTAATAATTTGAATATACCATGGCAATTTCAGTTAGTTATTCTTATTTAACTCTTATAAAAGCCAACTAAACTGTCTAAGGAACGGATACACAAGCAAATGACTCTGGCTTAATTTCACCAGTTATAGAAGTGTCGTATTTTAGAAAAGTTTGATCGCACTCGCTGCTTTCCCATGGTAAGCAGCTAGAGAGTGAAATAGTGCAAGTTTGTTCAAAGCAGCCCGCCTCTAAACGGTTTATATGATTTTGCATGTTGTTACCGACTAAACTGGCGATCACGTCTCCCACCGTATTGCTATCCAAATAACAACTGCGTTGATCTTGTCTTAATGGCACTTGAGCGAATTGGAGGACTTGGGATATTTGAGGGGTTGTATTGGCGATATTTCTCACTGCGAGCTGGGAATACACATCGTTGCCATACCACCCTATCACCAACGTTAAAACCAATGCCACCAGTACTTTCATTCCATTGAATCCCTCTGCAATTTGAGGGACTCACTATACCTATAATGGTAACCCGTTATAGGCTCATAATTGAGAAACGCGTCGCGGCTCCGCTTAATTATGCACTGATTTGATTAAGGCAAATCAGTGCCTGAACAATCACCGCTCAACAGAACTCTTTCTTTTATTTGCTTTGTGGAACTTGAAAGCTCGCTCGCGCTTTGTCGACTTCTAGACGCTTCGAACATTCTAAAGCGTGATCATTAATTAACCCCATCGCCTGCATAAAAGCGTAGGCGGTTGTGGGTCCTACAAACTTCCACCCTCGCTTTTTTAGTTCTTTCGATAGAGCGATCGACTCCGAAGACGTGGATGCTGCTTGCGGTTTAAAATCAGCGGACAGTTTTTCTTCATATCGCCACAAAAATGCTGCAAGTGATCCCTCTTCCGCAACCAACTCTTTTGCTCGTTTCGCGTTAGTGATCACCGCTTCAATTTTCCCACGATGCCTTATAATGCCTGCATCTTGTAATAAGCGCTCAACGTCTTTTTCATCAAACTCTGCTACTTTGTAAAAATCGAATTGCGCAAAGGCTGCTCTCAAATTCTCTCTTTTAGACAAAATAGTGCGCCAGCTTAAACCCGATTGAAAACTCTCTAAGCAAAGCTTTTCAAACAACCTTTTGTCGTCAGAAACCGGAAAGCCCCATTCTTTATCGTGATACTCAAAAAAATCCGGCGCTGCACTACACCAACCGCAGCGAGGTAATCCATCTGGTCCCGTTACCGTATCTGCCATACTATTTCCCTTCCAAAAATTGCAAATTTTTATTCCTTTTGTTGCTTCACTATGTGTTGCTCTCAATGCTTAGCGTAATGGTTCACACCAAAGCTATACACCACTTTTAACATAAACAAAGCACTGACAATCTCCATCCAATTTGGAAGTTGAAGAAGTGGCAGTAACAATAGCTCCACACACATAACGGTGGCACCAATAAATGTTTGAGATGAGCTTCCAGCATAGCGATTCACGACCGTGGCGAAACCGATAGTAAATGCCCAGACGATGCCTGCTTCTAGAAGGGGACCTTCCAACAACCAAGCAATAAGCAGGATGTGAACGTGGCTAACAATAAAAACTATCCGCGCTTTGAGTTTGCTCGCATAGTAATTGTTTGTTCCTCGGCTAAAATTAGCAATACAGCCGGCTAGAACATCAGCCACGATGATGAAGCCAACGATAGTCGCAATGAGCCCCCTACCCTCATCAATATTCGGCAAATAGTACGACGTGTAAATTAGCCAAGTTCCCAACGTGGCAAACAAAGCGATACAAACCACTTCAAAGTAAGTTTGCTCCTCTCCCAATACTTCATGTAAAGACGGATGAACCTGAAAACTTGTCATAGAAAACTCCTTCCTAATCTTTCTGCTTTCAGGCTATCAAACCTTGTAATAGCACCAAATTAATACCGTGACACCTCGTATCCCCGAAAGCCAATTTCCAAGCTGCATAGAAACGAAATCTAATAGATAAAACTAACATTCACCGGACTTATATCAATTACAGCAGCGGTATATTCGCTCCAATATAAATAACACTATAAAAATGCGACATGAAATTACTTGCTCCCACCCTCTTGATAACATCATTCATTTTCGCGACTCAGACGCGCTCAGCAGATGCATTAGATTTGTCTAATCATACTGAAGCTCAAAGCGATATTGCAGAGCAAAGCGTTCTAGACAACTTAAGCTATTCCGCGTCAGCTGGATTAATTAAAGCAACCTATCAGAAGCAACTCTATACCTTGTCGCCGTTCAAAGAAGGGCATTTTGGGTTACGAATGTACCGCCAAACATTGGACCCACAATACAAATATGCCATTTGGAGCGACCTCGCGCGCGTAGCAAGTAAACTCAATCGCTTTAGTGAAGAAGTACATACGCCAGAGCAAATCCATGAATACTCTATTCAGAGACTTTCTCGTTACCTCGACGATCGCGATGAACGCAGTTTACGCAGGTTTAACGCCACCAAGATGATGCCAGAATATATGTACCTAGGTGTGGGTCTTCTAGGTTCTATGGCACGGGCAAACGAGTATGGGCTGCAACACAAAGCAGACGCCAAGCTTAGATCCGTTATTCGCCGTTTTGATTTTAAAAAATACGCGACCAATTCGACCATGATCGAAGCGTGGGCAGCACAACTTGCGAATCAAGTGTATTGGCTTCGCCAGTTGGGGGAACAGGACGTTGTCACAGAATTCATTGAGAGCTTCCGTGCCACCTATCCAGATGAAAAGGATACCGAACTCACTCGGCAGCAATTTGGCAACAAGCTTTATGGAATGACCCATATTATCCTTGCAGACTCAGGCTATTACCAATATCCAGTTTCGGAAAAAGAACATCAGTGGATCTACGATTACTTTAGAAGCAATATCTCGCTTATTCTTGAAAGAGCAAAAGAGGATGTGATAGCCGAAGTGGGGATTTCATTCTTGCTCGCGGGTTTGGACAATGATCCCGTTGTTGAAAAGACAAGGAAAGCCATCAAAGCTTCCATCAATCTGGAAGCCGGATTGGTTCCATCGGTTTCAGGTAGTGTCTCACTTTCTGGTGGTGAACATCGAAATGTACTAGCCATTATGTTGCTAGACTGGAAAGGCACTAACGCTGCCCCCAAATATCAGAAACACGGTTCGGTTTTCTCTTCACTTCCCTATGGGCTTGAACCGAAAGATATTGAATCGAGAAGCCTAGCTAAGACACCTCATTAGCCTGAATTTAGGGTCTTCAGACCCTAATCTTTTGAAACGCCATCTAGCCTTTTACCCATACTCACTGACTCATCCACCGCATAACCCAAGTGTTTGTAAAAGGCGATCACCTTCTCATTGGTGCTTCTAATTTGGAGGTTAATTTTAGGGCAACCTTTCGCTAAAAGCTTTTCTTCCAGTGCATCCATTAGCGCTTTTCCTGCCCCACTGCCCTGAAAACTTGGATCCACGGCTAAATAGTTTGCCCAGCCTCGATGCCCTTCATACCCGCCCATAACACTTGCCGTGATTTGACCGCCTTGCTCTAGCACCAAAAATAACTCGCGGTCATGAGCAACTTTTATGTCTATGTCTTTACTGGGATCGTTCCACGGTACAACCAATCCACAGGCATTCCATAATTCGATGACTCTCGATTTATCTGAGTCCTTAAATGTCCGTATTTTCATATTCGTCCTTTATTCAGCTAATAATGCTATTTATATATTCGATTCTTGATTTAGAAACACTCGTTCTCCAAATCGATGCCTTACCTAAAAGCCAGTTAACTCTTCTTTGGTAGAGAAGTCGCTGAACCTAGCATCTTGAGGTTAATTGGGTATTGTATCTCAAGGTACAAAAATAAAAGGGCTGAGAAAACACAGCCCTTTAAAAATCAACAAATTGAGTATTTAAGTACCCTTTGTCCCTCTGGCTCTACTAAAGCAATATAAAGAGACCCGCTAAACACGCACTCATTAGGTTTGCCAACGTACCAGCCAATACCGCTTTAAAGCCCAAATTCGCCACTTCAGAACGTCTCTCTGGCGCAATAACACCAATAGAGCCCAGCTGAATGGCAATTGACCCAATATTCGCAAAGCCACACAATGCAAAAGTAACAATCACTTGAGTGTGCTCTGAAAGCGCACCTTTGTTTGCTACAAAGTCGATAAAGGCGACAAATTCATTCATGACCACCTTTTGACCAATGTATGAACCCGCAGCAAGTACTTCACTTCCCGGAACACCAATTACCCATGCTAATGGCGCAAAGATATAGCCAAAGATAGCTTGGAGAGTAATGCCTCCAAAGCCGACCGAATCTCCTAGCGATTCCAATCCTGTGTTCACCATTGCAATCACACTAACAAAAGCGATAAGCATGGTTCCAACCGCAACAGCGACTTTCATTCCATTCATTGCGCCACTCGCCAATGCATCAATCACATTACTTTGCTCAGCTTTGTCCATTTCTACATCAAGATTCTGCGCAGGTGTTCCTTGCTCTGGCACCAAGATCTTTGCCATCAGTAAGCTGCCCGGTGCCGCCATGAAACTCGCAGCGATCAGGTATTTCAATTCCACACCCAACCCTGCATAGCCTCCTAAAACACTGCCCGCAACAGAAGCCATACCACCCGCCATTACGGCGAACAATTCTGATCGTGTCATCTTGGAAAGAAACGGACGGACTAGGAGTGGAGATTCCCCTTGAGACAAGAAGATATTACCAGTCGCAACGAGGGATTCTGCTTTGCTCGTTCCAAGAAACTTTTGGATCCCGCCACCTATAAATTCGATGACTTTTTGCATAATGCCAAGGTAATACAGCGCCGAGATTAGCGCACTGAAGAAAATGATGATCGGCAGAACTCGAACCGCAAATATGAATCCGGTGTTGGCAAGATCACCGAACAGAAAGGCGATCCCTTCATCGGTAAAACCGAGCAAACTCGACACTCCACTACTCAAAGTGGTTAAGGCTGCTTGCCCCCATGGGAAATAAAGCACTAACGCAGCAAACCCAACCTGAAGCATCAAAGCACGCGACACGGTTTTCCAGTTTATGGCTTTACGATTTTCAGAAAAAAGAAACGCACAAAGTAACAGGGTAAAGACACCCAAAAGGCTAAATAGAATCGTCATCAGATTTCCTGTTATCGGCAGCAAAAAGTGGAAGCATTAAATTGCAGAGCGGAATACAGAAAACAAGTTTGACTGGGCATGGTATGAAACCAACCCACGGGAGAATAGGACATAAAAGTCATTGAATGTTCACCTTTACAAGCAGTTAAAAATAGCTGGTCCGGTCCTTGGGGTCATTCACATGCCCTATCGAGCACTCCTTGTGACGGCTTGTATTGGTTATTTATGATTCATCGCTTTGAACGAAAAAACGATGAATTAATCAGCCTCGGCTTATAACCGAGCGAGAAGTATAGAGAATAAATTGAGATATTCATCGCATTTTTATACGCAAACGTTCGCGCGACCAATACTTAAGCAATTTTAGGATTCACTCTCCTTTGCAATCGTTTGGCTCATTCCCAACCCATTTCCAATTCTTAGAATCCAAACAAAATGCGCTGATTTAGCGGTGACGTTACACTCTGACCAAATGGTGCTGCCACATTGTAAGAGAACACTTACAAATACATGATATAAATGTGATTTCTACGAATTGTTTTGGCTCCGTTATCCATGCATCATATTCAATATGGAATGGAAGGAGCACAGCATGGATAGCAAGCAAATTTTGGTCGTAGATGATAATTTGGAGCTCCGAGAAGCATTAACGGACTATTTAGGACGCTCTGGATTTACCGTTGTGAGTGCCGAGAATGGTACCCAAATGTGGCAATTCTTAGCTGATCACACACCAGACTTAATCATCCTAGATATCATGATGCCCGGCGAAGATGGGTTCACGCTGTGTCAAAAGCTAAGAAAAACCTCAGATATCCCCATCATTATGCTCACCGCGGTCACAGAAGAAGCCGACAGAGTCGCTGGCTTGGAGATGGGCGCTGATGATTACATTACAAAATCATTTAGCCCGCGGGAGTTGCTTGCAAGGATAAAAACCATTCTCCGTAGAAGCCAAATATCCTCAGACAATGCGATTCCTAAATGCATCCGCTTTGCTCAATGGGAGCTCAATACGGTAACAAGGCAATTGATCCATTTATCCACTCAAGCCACTAAACAGATGTCTGGTGCGGATCTTTCTCTTCTCTCATTATTTATTAGAAACCCCGAATCGATATTGACCCGAGATGACATTGCCCGAGAAATTTGGGGGAGAGATGCCGACCCATTAGAAAGAGGCATTGACGTTCAAATTAGCCGACTTCGCCACCATTTGGATGATAAAGATCGTTCGCTCATTCTGACCGTCCGCAGCAAAGGTTATATGCTCACGTCAGGCGTAAGCTATGAACATTAACCTCATTCCGCGATCCCTTGCTTCGCGGACTTCTCTGTTTCTTCTTGTCGTTATTGTGCTCGCCCAATTGCTGTCTGGTGCGATTTGGTATCAACAATCTGCGAACAAAGACAAACAAGGGTTACTCAATACAATAAGAAGCTTAACGCTTAGTGCGTCATCTACGGTGTCTTTCTTTCAAACACTTCCTTCGGAATACCGCCACCTCGTTCTCAACCAACTGCGCAATATGGGCGGTACACGCTTTTTTGTTTCACTCAATAATCATCAAATCCCGCTTACGCCAATTGCAGAAAGTGAAAGAAAATCTCTGGTTATTGATGAAGTCAAAACAGTACTCGGAAGCGAGCTGGATAACGTTCGAAGCATGAGCATTGATTTCACTTTGCGAGAACACCTAAAAGTCTTTAACAACGAATTGCCTATCGATGAGCTTCCCTTATTGTGGGCACATTACACTCTTTCTTACGGTGACATTAATCCGCCTATATTAGTGATGCAAATTGAAGTAGCACCGAGTGAATGGTTCTACCTCGCTGCTGTTTTACCTGCCCCTTATGTCAATTTGGAAACGAGTTTTTTCGACATCAGAGAGTGGCTCACCATGTTTTTATCGGCATTTTTATTACTCGGTTGTACTTGGCTGGTTGTTCGAAAAGAATTACGTCCAATCCGAGCGCTGGCAAAGGCAGCAACTTTGATGTCTAGCAAGCTAAAGGTCCCAAATGTCAAAGAAGAAGGCAGTTCTGAGTTTCGCGCCGCCATCCATGCCTTCAATAAGATGAATCGAAGAATTGATAGCCACATAAACGATCGCGAAATGCTATTCAGCGCTATTTCTCATGATTTAAAAACCCCTATTGCGTGTTTGAAGCTACGCTCCGAAATGCTCGACAACGCTGAAGACAGAGAGCGTTTTTCCAGAATCGCCAACGATCTGGATTTGATGGTAAAGGGTGCGCTGCAATGTATAAAAGCCACGGATATCCATGAAGAGATCGAGCTCATCAGTATCCCTGCTTTGTTAGAACACATCATTAGCACCACGCAAAATGGTAGTTCAACAATCTTAGTTCACACACACAATGCACAGCCCTATGCGGGTAAACCTTTAGCCATGAAGCGCTGCCTACAAAATCTTATTGATAACGGCATTAAATACGGTCAGAAAGTTGAAATCGATGTCAACGACTCAGAAGAATCACTGGTTATCAATATATGGGACCACGGAAAAGGAGTAGAACCCGCGCTCATTGACAAGATCTGTGAACCTTACTTTCGTATCGAAAATACCTCCGATAAAGAAGGAAATGGTCTTGGCCTCACTATCACACAAAGTATCGTTAAAGCGCACGGCGGTCATCTTTCTTTTCAACCCGCAACAACCGGTGGTTTATGCGCAACACTGACACTCCCAAGAGGTTAACAAGATGATTCGTATGGTTTTTGCGGCAACGCTATCCGCATTTTCAGTCTCAGCCACGACCACAACCGCTACGGAAATGGAGTTCCTACATTGGTGGACATCACAAGGCGAAACAAAAGCACTCAATGTGCTCAATGAACAGCTGCATTCACATAATATTGAACTGCATAGTGCTTCCGTTGTTGGCGGCGGTGGAGACAGCGCGATGACGGTTCTGCAAGCAAGAGCATTAGCAGGAAACACACCTCACTTTGCGCAAATAGAAGGGCTTGCTATCCGTTCATGGGATGCCATTGGGATTTTGCATAACTTAAATACCACTGCCAAAGCTCAAGGGTGGGATCAACACTTGTACCCGCTGGCACAGTCTATTAACCACACCGATAACGGGTATGTCGCACTTCCTATTACATTACATAGAATGAACTGGCTTTGGGTTAATCATAAAAACCTTCGCGCATTAAACCTTGAAGTGCCCTCAAATTGGGATGAGGTATTCAATGCGATGGACAAAGCAAACCGTCAGGGCATTACGCCACTTGCTATTGGCATGCAGCCTTGGCAAGTCGTTCAGCTCTTTGAAAATTTGCTTTTGGCAAAAGGAGGCGTCGATTTTTACTACCAAACGCTCGTGCAGCTTGATTCCACCAGTTTAAAGTCCGACACAATGCAAGCTATCTTGCGTGATTTTCGTAAGCTCAGTCAGTTTGTTCAAAAAACACAGCCCGATTCAAAATGGGATACCGCAACGCAATCTCTTGCCGAGAATCGCGCGCTCTTTCAATTAGGGGGAGACTGGATACTGGGTGATCTCATGGCACGTGGTGTAAACGTTCCAGAAGACATCGGGTGTTATGCCGCACCGCAGACCCAATCGGTGTTTTTGTACAATATGGATAGCTTCATTTTTATGTCGCGGAAATCTTTTGATCAGCAGCAAGCCAACAAACTCGCTAACGTAATGGCAGACAAAGACTTTCAGTCTTCCTTCAATCGGTTAAAGGGCTCGATTCCCGTTCGAAAAGACATTTCACTCAGCAATTTTAACCCTTGTCAGCAGCAATCTCAGCGCGATTTCATTCGAGCGACCATCAATAACCTCGCGGTACCGAGCATGACGGATTCCATGGCGGTCAATCCAATAGAGCAACACGCCATCAATAGTGAGTTGTTCCGCTTTTTCAAAGACACCAGTATCTCGGTAGATACTGTCATTACACGCATCGTTTCCATCGCCAGCAGTAATTAACCCCTAACGAAACATTTCTGCGTTGCTTGGCGATAGGGCTGGCAAAAACAATAGGTAAAAAAATACCCCAGATTACGTCTGGGGTATTGGATTTTATGAATCAGTAATTTTCCGTGCTACTCGTCTTTTAGCTCCACCAGCTTAGTACTGCCGCCGTGGAACTTCTCGCGTTTTCTCTGCACCATTGCGTAGAAGCTTGGAATCAAGAACGTACCCGCAAGAAGCACACAAAGTAGACCGCCCACCAAAGAGACACCCAATGAGTTTTGACTAATGTACCCCGCTCCGGATGCAAAAATTAGTGGTGTGATACCCAGTATGAACGACCAAGACGTCATGTTAACCGCGCGGAAACGCAGCTCACCGCCTTTAACGGCTGCTTTTTCAATCGCGACTTCTTTATTTTCCCGCTCTAATTTCGCGAACTCCACAATCAAAATGGCGTTCTTGGCGGCGAGCGCAATAAGCAGAACCAAACCTATCTGTGCGTATAAGTTAAGCGGTATACCCGTTAGATTCAGTGCAATGAAAGAACCTAAGGTTGCAACCGGAACCACCAAGATGATCGCCAGTGGGATCGTCCAGCTTTCGTACTGAGCAACCATAAACAGGTAGATAAAAATCAGCGCAAGGGCGAAAGCATAAATCGCCTGATTACCCGCTAACTTTTCTTGATACGCCAAACCTGTCCATTCGTATTGGTAACCATGAGGCAACACCTCAGCCGCAACACGCTCCATTGCCGCAATCGCGTCACCGCTTGAATACCCTGGTGCCGCTTCCCCTTGGATAACCGCAGAACGGTACATGTTGTAACGCCATGCTACATCTGGCTCAAACACTTGCTCATAGGTGACTAAAGTGCTCAGTGGAATCATTTCGCCTTTTTGGCTGCGAACATGAAAACGACCGAGATCTTCCATGTCAGTACGGTGCTCCGCGTCGGCTTGCATGGTGACGCGGAAGTTTTTACCAAACATGGTAAAATCATTGACGTAGATCGAACCCAAGTTCCCTTGCAATGTTTGGAAAATCTCGCCTAAAGGGATTCCGAGTTGCTTCGCTTTTTGACGATCGATATCGAGATAGTAGTGCGGAACGTTTGCACGGAATGTACTGTAGGTATAAAGAATTTCAGGCTGCGCGTTGGCTTTTGCCATCACCTCACCCATAACCTGAGCCAAGTCACTGCGATCTCGACCTAGCGCATCTTCCAACACAAATTCGAAACCCGATCCTGCTCCCATACCCGGTACGGCAGGCGCCCCCATAGCAAACACAACGGCTTCCGGAATTTCTTGTGCGGCACGAGCATTAATCCGTGCAGTCACAGCAAAGGAAGAATGATCCCCTTCCATACTGTTTCTTTGGTTCCAATCTTTTAACTTAACAAACAGCGATGCACCGTTTGAAGCGGCGGCTCCCGTAAGGAATGCATAACCATTTGCTACCGTTACACCTTCAATACTCGGCTCTTGATTGATTAGGTCCATCAGTTTTTCTGTTGCCGCTTCGGTTCGAGACAATGAAGCAGAATCAGGAAGCTGAACGTTAACCAACATAATGCCTTTGTCTTCTTGAGGTACAAACGCAGTCGACGTTGTTTTCGCGAGGTAAGAAACCGCCCCCACCGCTACGCCAAAGAACACCAATGCTAGAATCGCTTTTTTAACTAAAAAGCCAGCTGCGTTTCCGTATTGCTGGGTGATCTTGTCTAAGCCGCGATTGAATGCTTCAAACCATTTTGCCGTATTACCGCCTCCCTGTTTCAATACCAACGAACACACTGCTGGTGACAGCGTCAGTGCGTTAATGGAGGAAATTACAACTGAAATACAAATGGTCAGGGCAAATTGGCGATACATGATACCCGTGATACCAGGAAGCATCGCTACGGGGATAAATACAGCTAAAAGAACCAATGTTGATGTAACGATTGGACCTGTTACCTCTTTCATTGCTCTTAAGGTTGCTTGCTTAGGCGATAAGCTTGGATCGCGCTTCATGATCGTATCGACATTTTCGATGACCAAAATGGCGTCATCTACAACGATACCAATCGCCAAAATCAAACCGAATAACGTCACGGTATTAATCGTGAAGCCTGTCGCCAACATTATGGCAAATGTACCGATAAGTGATACTGGAATCGCAATAACCGGAATTAACGTCGCGCGTGCACTGCCAAGGAACAGATAAGTGACGGCAATAACCAGTAGAATGGCTTCGATTAAGGTTTTAACGACCCCTTTTATCGACTCTTCAACAAACAGCGTTGTGTCATAGCTGGTTTCATAAGCCATACCTTCTGGGAAGGTTCCTGATAACTCCCCTAAACGATCCATGACCAAACCGCCGCTTTCCAAAGCATTAGCGCCCGATTGCAAGCTTAGGACAACGATTGATGCATCGTGCCCGCGGAATAATCCGGTTCCGTTGTAGAAGTTTTTGCCAAGTTCCACTCTTGCAACGTCTTTCAAGTACACAGCGGAACCATCAGGATTCGCACGAAGCATGACACTTTCAAACTCTTCTACCGTTTCCAACCGCCCTTTAGTAACCAAGTTAAACTGCACGTCCTGAGGGTTGGCATATGGCGCAGCACCAATATTACCGGCAGCAACTTGCACGTTCTGTTCAGCTAAAGCGGCATGCACATCAGAAGTCGTCATACCTAAGCTTGCGAGTTTTTCAGGGTCGAGCCATACGCGCATTGCATATTCACCGCCGCCAATTACGCTCACATTACTGATGCCTTTTACTCGAGCAAGCTGGTCTTTCACATTCAGGTTGATG
The DNA here is from genome assembly GCF_019977755.1 of Vibrio penaeicida. NCBI lineage: Bacteria > Pseudomonadati > Pseudomonadota > Gammaproteobacteria > Vibrionales > Vibrionaceae > Vibrio > Vibrio penaeicida. The sequence continues at coordinate 1,439,339 of NZ_AP025145.1, forward strand.
TAGTTAATCAAAAACTGGTCGTCGTACTTATCTTCAGGAGAAAAGAAATTCAGCACCATAAGAAGATCAGGCGAATTTTTCTTCACCGTTACCCCAACCATTCGTACTTCTGGGGGTAATTTTGACTCGATTTGGGTCACTCGGTTTTGCACATTCACCTGTGCCATATCGGGATCAGTACCAATATCGAAAGTCACGTTTAAAGAATACGAACCGTCGTTCGCACTTTTGGAAGACATGTAAATCATATCTTCCACACCATTGACCGACGTTTCTATCGGATCGGCGATAGCCTGCTCCACTACTTCAGCACTGGCACCGGTGTAATAAGCCGTGACATTCACAGATGGTGGGCTAATTTCAGGGTATTCCGAAACAGGCAGTACCAGAAGAGACATCGCCCCAGCCAGTGTCAGAATAATGGAAATAACCAGTGCAAACTTCGGGCGCTGGATAAAAAAGCGACTAAGCATAGTTAGGCTCCAGTGTTAGCGGTATCTGAGTTTGTTACATTGACAGGCATTCCATTTCTGACACGTTGCAAGCCTTGTGTTATCACACGCTCATCTTTCGCTAAGCCTTTGGTAACAATGACGCCTTCAGCCGTCTGACGACCCATTTCAATATTTCGGCGTTCGGCGATGTTTCCTTCTGTGATAATCATAATGAAGTTACCTTCAAGATCCGTTTGCACAGATTTTCTCGGGATAACGATAACTTCTTCAGCACTTTGTTCTTGAATCGCAACTCGAACGTGTTGACCTGGTAACAAGGCGTGTTCTGGGTTATTCACACTCGCTCGAAGAGAAATGGTTCCCGTATTTAGGTTGATGCGGTTACCGATAAAATCGAGCTTCCCTTTGTGTTCGTAAACATCACCGTTCTCAAGTTCAATCAGCACGTCTAACGCGTTGGCTGCGCCAGCCCCATCGCCGCTCACTTTGTCCATTCCAAAATCTAAACGTTCGCGCTCACTGACGTTAAAGCTGGTATGAATAGGATCAAGGCTAACAATCGTAGTAAGGGGACCAGAAGATGGAGATACGAGGTCACCGATGCTAACGTTGCTACTGCTGATTCTTCCCGAGAATGGCGCAACAATTTGGGAGTGAGATAAGTTCACGTTAGCCAATTTTAATTGTGCTTCTGCCGCCTCCACTTGCGCCTCAGCGCCAAGCTTTGTTGAGGTCAATGAATCGAATTCTGACTGTGAAATGTTCCCTTTAGGAAGAAGGTTCTTACCTCGTTTAAAGTCCAGTTCCGCTTTTTTAAGCGCAGCGTTTGCTTGAGATAAAGAGGCTTTTGCTGTCGCAACCTGAGCTTCGAACGACAAAGGGTCAATTTGGTACAACACGTCCCCTTTTTCGACAAACTGCCCTTCAATAAACAAACGTTCTTTTAGATAACCGGAGACTTGAGCGCTGATGCTCGCATCTTCTACTGCTTCAACTCTCCCTACATACGTCTTACTTTGCTGGTGCATTATTGTGGTTGATTCCACTACGACGACATTTGGCGCAGCGGCTTGTTGATTTCCATTTTCTGCTTCACCACATCCAACCAAGATTAATGAGCTGACTATTGCCAAGCTAAGTAATTTCTTTTTCATGTATTTACCAATTTTTGAAATGCAGATTATTAGGGTCTGTTGACCTTTCAAGATGATTCTTAAACCTAAACCGTTTGGCTCTGTGATTCTCACTGCCCACCTTTGGGCAGAAAAGCACGTATTCTCACTCTATGATGACACTTTATTTTGTTAGATTGCTTCAAATAATTCACGTAATAATGTGTCAAATTATTGCAAAATAAAATCATCGCAAGCCAATGATTACTAATACTACCTAAACAGTAGTATTACATAAAACGATTTGAAATATTAATGTATAAAGATAGAAGATTTACGTAGGGAATAACAAACAGCTAAAGGGGGTTACTCCACTCGCGTATTTAGGAGGAAATTGGATAGATATTGGAATAAACTCAGTTTGCCTCAACCTCTGCCAGCCAAAGCTTTGCTATGTATTGAGAGAGACTATCAGCATAGATATCCCTAAAAAGTGAGACTACATTCCTTTGAACAAATGCTGAGAGGCGCGACTTACAGGAAGTTCACAACGACCGATTTTAGCAAACATTCTCCCAGCAAGATCTTTCTTCACCTTATCTATCGCTGGCACTGAAATGATTGTTGAACGGTGTATTTGCCAAAAACGATTCGGATCCAGCTGATCGAGTAACTCCTTGAGTGACATCCGAATGACATATTCATCAAACCCATCATCTTCCTTTCTACAATATACAGAAACGTATTTATCTTCCGACTTAAAGTACGCAACATCATCAATAGATACGAGGTGGATCTCATCTCCCAATGACGCTCTTATCCAATGGAGATAATTTTGTGTGGGGTTCGATTGCTCTTTGAGTTGTTCGAATAAGGAGTGTAAATCGGGTTGCGAAGACTGGCTTTGTTCAAGTTTTGCTTGCACTTTTTGGCAGGCTTTGAGTAACCGCTCTTCATTTAAAGGTTTTAGCAAGTAGTCTGCGGCACTTAGATCAAAAGCCTTAACGGCATATTCATCGTACGCTGTTGTGAACACAATAAGGGGTGGTCGCAGCAATTTGTTGAGCTTGGCTGCCAACGATATCCCATCAAGCTCTGGCATTCGAATATCCAAAAAAACCACATCTGGGTCGTGCTCCAGTATGGCTCCAAGCGCGCTTTTACCATCCTGAACTTTCGCAACTACATCAAGCTCTAGCCAAACGTCGGACAGCATTCTTTGAAGATGATGAAGCAACAGTGGTTCATCATCGGCAATTAGGGCTTTTACTTGTTTTACCATTCTATGTCCTTACACCAAACTAAGTTTTAAGGAGCACTTCCAGTGCCAATTTGTTAATGGTGACTCGAGACGTCACACCATGGGTATCATTCTGTATAACAGCAAGTTTCGCATCTTCGCCAAGCAGTGTTTTCAAACGAGCACGAATGTTTTGCAACCCAATTCCATGGCCACCTGATGCATTATTGCTGACTAACCCTACCCCGTTATCACTGACTTCAAGAATAATATCAAACTGATTTTGCGTAACATTCACATTAATATGCCCACGGTTCATGCTGGGTTCCAACCCGTGTACAACAGCATTCTCTACAAGTGGCTGTAATAAAAAAGGTGGCACCATTAACGCTTCGGTTGATTCATCTTTTGTGACAGTGTAACTCATAAGCTCACCCAACCTAATTTGTTGAATGCCCAGATACGCCGAAAGCAAATCCAATTCATGTTCCAGCGGCACAAATTGTGTTCTATTTTTCCGCAATGTGGCGCGAAGCAAGTCAGTTAAACGAGAAAGCATTTCTCTTGCTCGCTCGGGATCACTTTCTATTAAAACGTTGATGTTTGCTAATGTATTGAACAAGAAATGCGGCTCAATCTGACTTTGAAGCTGCTTAAGCTCTCCTAACACAAGCGCTTTTTCTTGATCGGCTTGGATTCTACGAGCTTTTTCAAGTTCGTGTTTCGCCTGAATGTTTTGCTCATAGGAGTAGAAATAATAAAAACAAAATGCCGTGAAAATAAAACCCAACATAACAATGGGTTTCATGTCCTCGTAGGTCGAAAAGTTTGAATACTCACTCACCCAATAATGCGCGTTAACACTTCCACCCAGCATAGACAGTATTAACGACAATACATTTACGATCCTTGGCGAAAGTTCTGGTGTGATAAATGTGATGATTCTTGCGCCAAGGACAGCGCTGTATCCGTATCCAAGGCTGATCAATAAGTGCTTATAGTAAGGCGCGTCCCAAACGTAAAACGTTACGGTAGCGATCATCACACAAAATAATGATGTAAAAGTGATGCTCTTAACCCACTCATTTCGGAGCACACCAAATTCTGTAACCATTAAAATTTTCCCTTAAAATTTAACAAAATCATACGGCTAGTTTGTAGATTTTTATAGACTGAGCCTGATTTTCCACCATAAAAACGTGCGGCAAGCTCCGTCTCAAAACGAGCATTACCATCGTCATACCACTCCATTCCAATTCTAGGTGTGGCTATTACTCCTCCGTCTTCCGGTGCAACAATGACGTCGACGGTAGGTGTGATCTTTTCAAACCACGAGGGCGCACTTTCCCAATTTGTGCCCTGCCAATTCTGGGTATCCAATGTCCAGTGAAGCATCATGTTATGTTGGACCAAGTTTGCACCCGAAAGCCCAAAAGCATAGGAATTGGCTAACCCATCTTGGTGATAGTCGTTTCGCAAAGAGGTGGCGCTTTCGAATGCATTTTTCCATTCATCATCACCCCATGCTCGGCTGTCGAACCAATACTCTGCAATCACACTATGACCTGAATAACTACTCCAGGTGACCCCTGTTAACGCTTGATAAGCAACGTCTTCCTTTCCAATTTCTACGGGTGAAAAGAGTGTCTCTGGCTGTACGTATGTCATGTGTTTACGTTGAATAACTGCCGAAGAATGCCATGCCCATTCGTGTCCAAATACCGTCACCCAACTGCCACCAACCAGACCTTGGCGCACATTGTCACAATAAGCGAGTAACTGATACTCGCTATCACCTTCTAAACCGTAATAGCGAACTCCTAGACCATTTTGTTCAGACGCTTCCTGCAACTCGCTCCCTTCTTGCTGGATAATCGAGGAAGTCGTCGCAAGAAGTGTCCATTCTCCTTTCGCTCCATAGTGAGAAAGGCTAAATAGCCCCACTCCTTCCTCAACCTGAATACCAACAGGGTTGCGACGATAAGGATTAAATACATCTAATGGGCGGTAGCCATAAGCCACACCGTAATCTTGCCGAATTTTCCCAACTGTAAAATCCCAGTATTCACTACCCAGCCCCAACTCTCCTTGCCAAAAAAGCTCACGTACAATGATTTGATTTTCATTGTTTTCACCATTTTTTGACTGGTAAAGGTCATCTGCTAGTAACGCGAATGTCCCAGAGACAGAAAATCCACTTAACTCCAGTTCCAGTAAGGCATCTACGCTTTGTGCTTTGATTTCACCACTTGAAAAGAGTGGAGAGTTTGATCTTGGCAAAATGGAGTCCGCACTCACTGTCCAATCCCAATTTGCACTAAGCTCGGACGCGTTCAAAGAACCGGATAGCAAAAAAGCGATCGAGACGATATTTAAGCGAGTCACGTTACAGCTCCGACACACTATTTCGCACTAAATACGACGGGTTGTAATATTTTTCTTCCAGCTCAAACGGTGAGATTTCTTTATATTCTATCTGGGTTTTTTGGTTTGGCTGAATCTTATCCAGTAAAGTCATAGCGACAACAGCTCTCCCCCCATTACGTTCACCTTTAGTAAACCAAGCTTCTTTGGCGATCTTTCCAGACTTCAAAATCAAATTGGCTTTAATTGGAAAGTCTGTTTCGGGTGCAAGCCAAAGTTCTATGGTGTGGTAGCTTGCTCCTTTTGTTTTTGCGGTCAAAAGCAGTTTATTGCCTTCTATTTCACTACCATCGGGTTTGGTCACACTTTCGATTTGCTCAAACACCCCTTCGTAGTCGTCACTCCATGTCAGGGTTGATATATCACCGACAGACGCTTCTCCCAGTAGTTTTTGCATAGGTGTAATTCGAATAGGGCGGCGACTCTTTGGCATCACCAGCCAATAGTTATCTTCCAGCATTAACATTTTTTGTCCTGCCTCTACCTTAGATTTAAAAATCACGAGAGACTGCCTTTGAGGGCGTGTGTAGACGTGGTATTGGTGCGTTTTTTCTCTTTCATTGTTTTTGAAAAGATGTACAACAGACACGACTTTAGAGGACTCGTCTTCCATGCGATATTCATCCGCCTTTTTGAGTATTGCATTTACGTCAAGCGTTGCGACATCGACAGTTGCGTGTACTTGGCCAATCGTCAGTACCAACCCAGCCCCGCTCATCATGACAAGTAATACGATTCTGGAAATAAACTTAAACATACGCCAAAGCCTCTGTAATAGGTTTGTTTGCGCCCTTACGAGCAGAAAGATAAGCAGCAATGATGCAAATGATCATGACGCCAAGAGTCGAATACGCAGCTAGTTCTGGGGAGAAATTGATTTGCAGCGGATAACCTTCACTGTGACCCGGAGGTGGTGGCATATCGATATCGACAACTAGCAGCAATAACCAAACACCAATACTGCCAATCACTCCTAAAATGCTTCCAAAGAGCGCCAGCAGCCCAGCTTCTTTTATGAAGCCAGAGATAATTTCGCTAGAATACGTCCCAAGAGCGGATAACGTGCCGATTTCACGTGTTCTTTCAGTCACCGACATTGTCATGGTGTTGAACAGAGACACGAAGACAACTAAACCCATCACCAATCCCATGATGCCAAATATGCGGTCGTACAAGTCTTTGACTTTCTTGTAGAAGAAAGCGCGTTCTTGCCAAGGAGTCAATTGGTAGGCTTGCTCGGAAGACGTGTTATCTATCAAGGATTGCACCTGTGCTTGCACCGATGAGGTTTGCTCTGTTTCAAAAAGAAAAACCGATAAAGTGCTTATCTTTTCAGACACCAAAAGCTCTTGAGCAGAATTGATATGAAGATATAGCTGGCGCTTGTCTAATTCTGGTATACCTGTTGAATAGATACCGCGAACCATAAAATCCAGAGCATTAAGCGCGCCATCACTTGTGGTAGCAAGAAGAGTCACCCAGTCGCCAACTTCTACTTTGAGGTTTCGAGCCAATTCATAGGCCAGCATTATTTGAGGCTCTTCAGGGTTATATCGACTCGAACGAGGGCTAGACAGTGTTCTCCCCTGTCGAACATCGAGAAAAGGCCCTTTTAGGTCGAATTCTTTCTCATTAACGCCATTACCAACAAAGATGGTTGACTTGTTTCCATTGGAAATCAAACCCGTAAAGTAAATTCGGGGTTGCACCGATCGCACCTCATCCAAGGACATTATCTTTCCAACAAGTGCCTGAGTATTGGATAGCCCATTGGAGAGCGGCATTTCTTCATCTTCTTCAAAAAAACCTGGCTGGCTGAGTGTTAAATGCCCAGTGTCCCTAGCGGTAGACTCTTTGAGTGACTGATAAGTAAAAAGACCGAACCCACCTGCGCTCACCATAGCGAAAACCGCGATAGCCACAATAAAAACGGACAGTGCACTTCGGCGACCATTTCGACGAAGGTTTAAAACCGCATGGCGGAGCCCTTCGAATACACTCCATGCTGAAAGGGATGTGGTTAGCTTACCCATTTGAGCGCCTCCTCTTGGATATGCCCATCAAAGAGAGCAATCGTTCTGTCACAACGATCCGCCATTCTTTGATCGTGCGTCGCGATAACAAAAGTGGTGCCAAACTCTTGACCTAAAGATTTCATGATATCAATCACCAACGTTGCGCTTTCGCTGTCTAAGCTGGCTGTCGGTTCGTCCGCAATAACGAGCTTGGGTTTGTTCACTAACGCGCGGGCGATAGCGACACGCTGTTGTTGTCCGCCCGACAAATGATCGGGTCTATGATGAATAAACTCTGCCAACCCAACTTTTTCTAATATGCCTTCCGCAAGTTCATGTTGTTCGCGTTTGGAATACCCCACCAGCCTTAGTGGGTACATGACGTTTTCTAGTGCGGTCATCACTGGCACCAAATTAAAGCGCTGAAATATAAACCCCATTTCAAAGCGGCGAATACGCGCCGCTTCTTGAGGCTCTTTTGGCATCGGTTCACCGCCAAACTCGATTTCGCCGGAGTAATCGGTATCAAGCAAACCTAAAATATTGAGCAGTGTGCTTTTACCAGAACCAGAAGGACCACAAAGCGCGAGCATTTCACCTTTGCGAATGTTACCCGTCGCGCCTTTCAACGCTGGAACATCGATCATTCCAAGTTGGTAGTTCTTCTTTATATGATGGAAACTAATCATATTTCCCCCTTACACCTTCTCTAACAGAGATTGGGCTTTTTGGGTTTCGGGGTGAGAAGCATTTTTCTCTTTCATCAGCGCCAACCATGCATTGGCGCGGTCGATATCTTCAGCGCGAATGGCGGTCTCAATGGCAAAGGTGTAGATCCAAGACGTGGCTTCAAAAGGGGCTTGCTGAAATTGCGATTCACCAAGTAAGTCAATAAACAAATCGTAGCCACGATCGAAGTGATTAAACATATCAGGGAGTTGGCTATAGGTTGCAGCAGACAATGCTCGTGCCAAATACGTGTCTGGCAGACCTTGTATAACCGGCTGTGATTCTAACGGGATAGATTGCGAAGCGATTAAACTTAATCCTTTATCTATCGTAACTAGGCCTTGCTCCACATATTTCATTTTGTTCCAAGGCATCCAGGCATCGCGTCCTTGCAAGGTTTGTGTACTGCCTAGGTAAACAAGGCTTAGAGGTTTGGCACCTTCGTTTTGGATCAATTGGTTTAACTGTTTATAAACCAGTTCGACTTTGTCCGTATCGCCTTGCGCGGCTTGATTATATTCATTAATTAACTCGTTGGATGGGTTAGCGACAACTTGCGACATTCCAGCAAAAAGAAGTGACGAAATAACGAGTGCATTTTTTAAGACTTTCATAACCGATATCCATTCTGTAGTTGGTAAAGCTACTCTATTGCTCATGGACGCTCGGTTCTGTTGAATGCGACAAACGGTCGATATGAGGAGTGAATGGTTTTTCTGCCTATACTCAATATTTGTGTAAATTTTAGAAATCTAGGCATTTTTTTTGCTTAACGTTAACCGGACACACTATTTATTTGCCGCTTGTGAAAGAAAATGGGCAAAAAACGGTTCTATATGCCTGTTAAAAGGTCATGGATGTAAATTATGAAAAATATTGTCGCACTCTCATTAGCATTGGTATCTGGTTCAGCATTAGCAATGGAACCAGTTGAGGAATATGGAATTATTGGCGCAAGCGGAACGTTTGGGCAGTCGATCTATTCAACAGAAGATTCAGCGCAGTTTGGTGTAACACCCAATCTGTTTTATTACGGTAATCGCGGATTTATTGATGGCAGCCTGGCAAATTATAACCTCTTGCCGTACGTAGGCATTTCAGGAAATTGGCGATTCGCGCAAGTATCCAACACATTCGACACAATTCCGAATGGAATCGATGAACGAGATGGCAACTTGGAACTGGGTATTACACTTGGAACTCCGGGTGCCCGGATCACCTACTTGCAAGACGTGATGTCTGTGCACGGAGGAAAAGAGATTCAGGTTCACCTTGGTAAAACATTCGATACCCCGATGCGTCGCTTCACGTTAACACCTTATGTAGAACTGGACTGGAGAGACAGAAAATTGTCTCAGCACCTATATGGTGTAAGCGCTTCAGAATCAAGTGCTTCCGGATTGATGAAGTACGACGCTTCAAGCAGCTATGTGTATCAGGCTGGTGTAATTGGCTTGTACGATTTTTCTAAAAAGCTAGTGATCATCAGTAAAGCTCGGATGGAAAGCCACGATGATGATAGCCCAATTGTTCAACGTAGCTTCGGTTGGTCTTTTGAACTGGGTCTGACGTACAAGTTTGCTGGGAAATAATGGCGAATTTAACTATTAATGTTAGTTAATTTCACCTGACTGATCATAGCAGTCTATATAAATCAATAAGTTAAAAATGGCACGCATATTGAAATAGTTATATTCAATTTTGTGTGCTTTTTAATTTGATTTGAATGGATTTGATTATGTCTTCAGTGTCTAAAAGGTTCTCTCTAAGCAAAGTACTTTCCTCTACTAATGTGTTCTCTCCTGTAAAAGGGGTAAATGCGCTACTGTTCACCATCGCTATCATTTCACTGATTGTCGCCGACTCTGCGCTGGCAGATGAAGAACGCGCCTTTCCAGTCGACGATTTTCACTCCCTTTCTGTTGCTAAAGATGTCAGCGTATCTGTGATTTGTGGCTCCGCTCCAATGGTTATTGCCAAAGGTCATAAAGATGTACTCGATGATCTGGATATTGACCAATCTAACGGAACACTGTCTATTTCTAATGATGGTGAAGATCCCGGTATATTTTCGAGTAAACACCTTGATATCAGTGTTATCACCAACAAACCAATTGATGATATTCAGGCGATCATGGGTAGCCAACTTCAAGCTCATCCCTGCGCAATCTCAGATAAAAACCTACATGTCGTCGCCAGCATGGGTGCAGATGTAAAAATAGAGGGCAAAGTCCAATATTTAAATGCAGAATTTTCAATGGGTGCGAATTTTAATGAAAAGGAATCGGATCTCCAAATAGAGCGAGCGAATGTGGATGCCGCAATGGGTGTAAACGCATTTCTCTGTGGGGCTAAGTATGTATCCGGAGAACAAGCAGCAGGTACGCTACTGAACATAGGGCAAGATACACAACAAAATATATCAACCGCGATGGGGGCAGCGGTTTCTAAGTCAGGTTGCAGCTAATTTATACCCATTAATTAAGTTTGAATAATCCTAAATATACGTACACAATAGGTTTTACATTAAACCTATTGTGTACTAGAATCGACATGCAGAAAAGAAAAGTTCCGTCCATACGACGACAGCAACGCGATGCACATCATGTTTTTTATATCAAATACCTCAAAACACGTAAATTTCTAAAAAAACTGTAACGAATTCCGCCAATGTTTAGCCCTACCGCAAACAGGAGTGAGTTAAGTTCCGTTCAAACAATAAACACTTTTTTTCTTTTTATATTTCTTCCTAAAACCACCATATCCTATTGTTAATTAAGAATTTATATTTATCCCAAAATCTAAATTTTGACGCTCTTCAAAACGATTTCCGCTAAAAATTCGCGACAATAAATTTCTCATTAAGCTTATTCACGTACTCAATCGAACCAAGATTTCGGTGTGCGAGTATCCAGCGGCCTATCAGTGCTGGCACACCAAAAAGCTATGTATTTTAGGAGTTAACATGAATAAGATTTTTAAACCTAGCCTTATCGCAATGGCAGTCAGCAGTGTTGCATTTACCGCTTTTCCAACCATCGCCGAAGAAACCGATGCCAAGTACGACGTATACGGCATTATTGCTGTTCAAGCTCATTATCGTGACTACGAAAATTCCCCGAGCCTAACAGGCTTTCAAACCAATAATGAGAGCCGAATTGGGTTTAGAGGTTCTAAACAATTCCAAAACCTTGGACCTAAATTTATTTGGCAAATTGAAGGGGGTTATGTCGATCCTTCTTATTCTGATCACACATCAAACGGTGGTTTTGGTGAAAGGGATACCTTTGTCGGATTCGAAGATTTTGAGTCGTTTGGTCAAGTTCGAATTGGTCGTGTATTAACACCACTTTACGAAGTAGTTGACTGGCCAGGTGCTAACCCAGGTTTGGGTGATGTTTGGGATTGGGGTGGCTTGATAGGCGGTGCAAAATTCCAAGACCGCTCATCGAATACCGTTCGTTGGGATTCACCAGAATGGGGAGGAATGACATTTGATGTGGCGTACGGCAGAACTAAAGCCGCCGCAACTGGAAGCGATGAAGGTTGGTGGCAAGGTGCAGCAGCGCATTACAAAGTCGGACCTTTCCAATTTGATGCTGCATATGAAGTAAACCGAAACACAGCGGAAAGCTTCCAAGATGGTACGTTAGACACTAGCGCACACGATCCGAGTACCAAACAAACCTTCAACCGTGTTTGGGACAACAATACTTATTTAGTCGGCGTACAAGGCTGGTTTGAAAACGGTATTTCCTTCTTTGCACAATATCGAATCCAAGATGCTGAAGTCACCGAAGGCATTGATTCTGGCCGTGAAGAGAAACAAAACGCAATGACATCGGGGCTCATGTACAACACGGGTGACTGGCAGTTTAAAGTCGGCTACACCAAAAACTTCGAACTTGAAGTCAATGGTGAAAAAGTGGAAGACAGCTCAGACGACGTTATCTCTGCTCAAGCAATGTACTTTGTAGACCCATCTGCAGTGCTTTACGTACGTGCTCGCGACGTCACAATGGGCGGTAATACTGTCGATTCTGGCAATACAGGTATGACATACGATCGCTGGAAGTCCGATTCTTTCAACGAGGTTTCCATTGGTGTTGAATACTACTTTTAACCTATTTAAATCATAATTTCAGGGCGAGTTTATACTCGCCCTACTCCGTTTTTGTATATTATTTTTCCGGTGCTTCTTATGCGAATAACACATACATTCACTTTACTCTTGGCGCTTTTCTCTTTCTCAACAGTCGCCTCTACTCATCGTATAGAAATCAGTAAGGAGATGACTCCTAGAACCTTAAACGGGCAGAAAGTCGAGAGTAACTGGATAAAGTCAGACTCATCTGTCGAGCTGGATTCTGGTATTAACCAGCTTGTCGTGACAATTGGGCAAATTATTGTAGAAGATGGGCGACGAACTAAATATTACTCTCAACCCTATATCCTTTTATTCGAAACGAATGATTCACTTTCCCTGAGCTATAAAACATTCCGCACCATAGAAGATGCTCGTCAATTTGAGAAAAGCCCGCAATTTGAACTTACCGACTCGACGGGTAAGCAAGTCAGCTTTAAATTAGACTCTGTTCATATAGGTGGGCTTCAAACACGTCAAGACTTCGAATCTTCAATCAAAAAATACAACGAGAATGGGCGAGGAGAAGCTGTGCTTAGCCACTCAGAACCTATTTCTTCCTTAAGTTCTTCCATAAGCTCAAAAGATACTCACACTATTTCAAGTGTAAAATCTGGGTTTTTGTCCCTTAATGAAATGGAGCAGAGACGCTTTATGAGCTGGGCAATGGAAAACCTTAAGTAGCGAGCCTAGTAAACAATGTGGGGACCGCAGACCCGCAAAGCTCTAGCTACTCCAAATGGGGTGTAGCAACTAAAATTACCAATATGCGAAAGCATCATCAGAACATTAAATGTGAAAGAAGACACACCGTATAAATTGATAACTACTTTGATTCTCAAAATAGGAAGTCAAAAAGCAATGACATAAACTTGTTTAAAAACAAAGAAATACGTTAGCAATATATTGGCATCACCTTTGCAATCTAAAGCATATAGCGCAAAGGAAACCACATGCCACCAATTAACCCGACATCTGAAATTGAAACACACAGAGGCTCAGCAATTGCACTGACGACCTTATGTGCGGCTATTGGGGTGCTTTGGTACTTTGTCCCCCACCCCGCGATTCCAGTTGCTTTGGCGGTGGCACCGTTTGCTCTGCTTCTCACCATTCACTACCCGGTGTTACTGGCACTTTTATTTATCGTATTTTCGTATTTTCGTCTTCACGAAGCGTTCCCATTTCTCATGCCTTTCAGAATCCCGCTTCTACTTTCGCTTGGGACGTTGTTTACTTTTTTTTGGCACATTGCCATTTCAAGAAGTATTCAATTCAAACCGTGCAAAGAGCTAATGTGGCTAGCACTCTTCTTCATGGTGGTCACAATGGGTATTGTATTCGCGAGTAACAAAACGGCGTCTATCAACTATTTCACCAGTACTTACGTAAAAATCGCCATTATGACGCCAGTATTAACGTGGATCCTGACCAACCCTAGCCACTTTAGGCTCGCCATCCGGCTGTTTTGTTTTGCTGGGTTGGCTGTTGCTTTCGTGGCAATTTCGAACAAGCTTGCAGGCATCGGAATTGTCGAGGGTAGCCGAGTCACAATAGGGCGAAGCTTTCAATCCGTACTGGGCGATCCGAATGACCTGTCGCTCGTACTTTTATTCCCATTCTCATTTGCGATAGCGCAAATCCTTGCCCCAGGAATGACGCGGTTAGAAAGATTGCTAGGTATTGCATCAGCAGTGTTCATTGTTTGGGCAATTATTGCCACACAAAGCCGAGGCGGTCTGCTGGGAATGGCTAGTGTTGTGGGCATCTTCGCTTACCGTAGAGTGAAATCCAAATCACTGCTGATAATGGGAGGCACGGTACTCATGATGGTGTTGTACCTAGCGGCCGGTATCAGTGGAAGGAAGTCTGGAGGCGCTGCTGAAGAAGGCATAGATGAATCCGCAATGGGCAGGCTTCATGCGTGGGAAGCGGCTTTTAAAATGGCGGTAGATAACCCGTTAACAGGCGTGGGAATCGATAATTACCTCTACAACTATTTCTTCTACAGCAGTTACTGGGATGGGATGAATCATGCCGTCCATAGCTCTTGGTTTGGCGTTCTTGCTGAATCCGGTTTTTTGGGGCTAGTACTGTTCATTGCCATGATCGTCACCATGTTTAAAACATCCATTTCTTCGGTCAGAACGGTCAGCGAAAACCCTGATAATTATCCACCAATCACCTACGTAATGAGCGAAGGGACGCTCGCTGGGCTCATTGCATTTTGTGTATCCGGCTCTTTCCTAACTCAAGGGTACACATGGCCTATATACATATTACTTGCACTCACTGTCGCCAATTTCAATTACATAAATCAAAGTAAGGAGACACAAAATGGACAATAGAATACCGTCGCTAGACGGACTTAGAGCCGCGTCCATTGGGTTGGTATGCTTGGGCCACTTGGTCGGCACAGTTAACTTCCCTACTATTTTTGGTCCTTTGCAAAGCTTGGGAAACTTTGGGGTAAAAGTGTTCTTCGTAATTTCAGGTTTTTTAATCACTACCTTACTTTTAAATGAGCTTAAAAAAACGAGCCGAATTAACCTGTCTCAGTTCTTCATTAGACGCGTATTCCGCCTCTTCCCAGCTTTCTATTTTTATATTTTATGCATCGCTATCGCGGAGCATTTGGGCTGGCTTTCCCTCATGCCCGGTGATCTATTCCATGCCGTGACGTATACGATGAACTATCACCATGAACGCGAATGGTGGCTCAATCACACATGGTCTCTTGCGGTAGAAGAGCAATTTTATTTGCTGTGGCCATTACTCCTTACGCTACTTGGTCGTCACCATGCTAAATACCTTCTTGTTGCCACGATTATTGTTGTGCCGTGTATAAGAGGATGGATGCTTTTTGGTTTGGAAAGCTCACCTTCGGCATTAACGCGTGAATTTCAAGCTATTGCTGACGCGCTGGCTATGGGGTGCGCATTAGCCTATCTAAAAGAAAGTGGATTTAAATTACCCAACTACTTTGCATCCGCGTGGTTTGTTGTCGTGCCCGTCTGCATGATTCTGATTCCAAGTGTGATGTACAAAATCCAGCCCAACTGGTTTTATATTGGTGGACAAACGTTCATCAATGTCTGTGCTGCATTAATGATTTTGCGCTACAGCCAGTTCAATCAAGGTCTGAGTTTCAAACTATTAAATAGCAAACCCGCAATTTGGCTTGGTGCACTCAGTTACTCACTTTACTTATGGCAAGAACCTTTCCTCAACAGTTGGACGCAAGCATGGTATGCCACTTGGCCAATTAACCTTGTACTCGCATTTGGTTTTGCACTGATTTCTTACTACTTAATTGAAAGACCTGGATTGCAGTTGAGGAAAAAATGGCAATCATCCAGATCATCACATCGTGGTATTTCTATTGATAAGTCGAAAGCGTAGCAAAATTGAGGATAGCCATAGAAATGTTAAACCCAGTTGGGATTAAAGCAGGAATAGCACTACGCTAGAGTGACGTAACAACAGATACTTCACGACGGCACTTATTCAATAAGGAGTTCACCATGGAATTGGGCGCTTTTTCTGTCAGCTTGAACGTAAAAGACCTTCAGGCATCAAAGCAATTTTACCAAGCACTCGGGTTTTCAGTTTTTGCGGGAAATGAATCTGAAAACTGGTTAATTCTATCTAATGGCGATCATAAAATTGGGCTATTTCAGGGGATGTTTGAGAAAAACATGCTGACATTCAACCCAGGCTGGAAACAAGATTGCAGTACATTAAGTGAATTTTCTGACGTGAGAGACATTCAAAATCACTTAAAAAAAGCAGGGATTGAATTAACGATGACTGCCGATGAATCGACATCTGGACCCGCTAGTATCATGCTTGAAGATCCCGATGGTAATCCGATTCTTTTAGACCAACACGTGTAACATCACGAAAACACTTACTTTTCCTTGAGAATAAGCAACGTTAGGAATAGTTTGAATACCCTATTCACTCAAGGTAGAAGCGGTAATGATCTCTGTTCACTATTCATACCGAGAAGGCGATAACAAAGAGCCTTCTCATTTTTCCTCAGAAAATGCGACCGTAGAGCACGTCGCATCCATCATTGCTGAATACCCGTGGGATACTGAAGGGGAATTACCCAGTGAAGAGCACGCTGGTGGCGCTGTATTCATTGAGTTTACAAATAGTGACAAGCAAACTGCTCTTTTCCAATTAGTCCCCATTGGTGAAGGTCGCTGTATGTTGTTTGTCGACGTAATACTTAAAAAAGGGTTTCTTGGATTTATTGGGAAGAAAGCAGTATCCCGAACGTTTGATGACCATTCCGTTGTAGAATTCAGCAAAAACATAAAGGCTTATTGTGAGTCGAGCATCAGCGAACTTTATGGCAAATTCTCCTAACACTTAAGCTGCCAAAAAATCTAATCGAGATACATTGAGGCATATTCGCAAAACCAGCGGTTGACCGTGGAGTGTATAGGCAAATTTTCATTCCCCACACGACTAAAAACACTGAATGGTATTTTGTAGTCTTTGGCAAGCAAAGCGCTTTCTTTTTTGATTAACTCCCCTTTTTCGACCCAATATCGAGTTCTATGTTGTGGCAAATATGCCCAACCATTTGTGCGTAGAAAAGTAAGCAGTAAGCTGAAATCATTAATTTTTCTTGTGTGGTTAGCAAATGATTTAATGATGCTATCGTTGCCTCGTTCTTCTAGCTGATACTGAATACTGTTGTGAATATCATCCATAGATATCAACTTTTTTGACGCCCAGTTGGAGTCTTTCCCCACATATAGCCCAAATGGGACATAACCTAAATGTGTAAACTGGACTGGCTTTTCTGCATAAGCCATTCCTTTGCTCGATAACAATGCAAAATCCATCTCACCAGCCATCAGAAAGTCCAAACATTCTTCGCGACTACTGGCGATCCAATGTACGCGAAGATTGGGGTAATGCAGTAAAGATAGCGCTTCTATTTTTTCGATAAAATCCACTGGAAAACAGGACTCATAGCCAATTTTCAGTTCATCAATGCCCTTTTCAAACAAAGAATGCCCGTACTGCACTAATGATTGGTTCTGAATCGTTACAATTCGGACCTGATTGATCAACTTTTCTGCATATTCAGTAGGAACCGCTTTTCGCCCAACGATTGAAAAGAGTTCCAAGCCTAAGCAATCTTCATAAGCTTTAACCAGCTCTCTTATTGTCGTCCTGTCTTTTTTAAGTCTTTTTGCGGCCGCACTGTACGAACCATTTTCATATACCTCAACAAAGGCATTCAACTGATCGAGCGTATGCATAGTCATCCTGCAATTTGAAGGGATTTCCCCATCAAGGTTGGTTATTAGATGGAGATGTTAACACGTTAATATTAAACCAAACACCCAACGAATACTTCTATGACCACTCAGCACTTAGCTCTCAAAAAAGGTAAATCTGGATATATGAATATCGCTTTGCTAAAAAGTGCCCTCATGATTGCCATACCTGTCACGCTTCAAACTTTATTCTTTTCGAGCAAAGGGTTAATAGATCTAATGATGATCGGTCAACTTTCAGAAGAGAACATAGCTGCCATGGGAGTGGGCAGCCGAGCACTCTTCGTTGCAACCATTTTACTTTCCGGTGTCACTGCCGGCGGAGCAATGCTGGTTGCGCAGTTTCATGGTGCGCGTAAGGAAAAACGAATAAGCCAAAGCACAGCACTTACTTGGCTTATGACCAGCCTTTTTGCTATCGCTCCTATGCTACTTTTTGCTACTTATGGCGCTGATATCGTTGGGTTATCGTCTGGTGATGATATTGTGCGCCATCTTGGTCACCAATATTTGACAATTACGGGGATAAGCCTACTTTTTATCGCTTATTCCACCAGTATAGCCGCGGCTCTCCGTTCAACACATCAGGCAACATTAGGCAACATTAGGCACCCTATTTAGCATCGTTGGAATCACTGTCAATGTGTTTTTAAACTGGGTACTTATATTTGGTCACTTGGGTGCGCCAAGCATGGGGTTAAAAGGGGCTGCCATTGCAACATTAATTGCAGCTGGCTTTGAAGCGTTATGTATCTTTGTGTATCTATATGCTTCCAAACACCTTCTAGCTTTCAAAGCACGTGATTTATTTGCTTCTCTCCGCCCAAAATACATCCGTCAATTTTGGACGCTTTCTCTCCCAACTACATTCAATTTCTTAGTTTGGGCAGGCGGACTATTCACCTATACCGCGATAATGGGTCAAGCAAGTGACATAGGGCTAGTCGCTTTAGCCGTTATGATTCCGATAGAATCCGTTGCTCTTGCGCTGCTCGTGGGAACAGCAAATGCATCGTCGGTTATCGTAGGCAATCAAATTGGGGCAAAAGACTATAATGCAGCCTATTACCAAGCAGTAATTTTCACCGTTGCAGCCATAGTCCTTACCTTGTGCGTTGCTGTCGCTTTGTACTTATTACGAACACCAATTCTCAACACATTTACTTCCCTTTCAGCCGAAGCCCGACTGTTGGCAGAAACGTTTTATACAATTTTATGCTTCGGGATTGTGTTGAGGTCACTACCGACCAATATGGTTGTCGGCGTTCTTAGGGCTGGGGGCGACGTTAGATTCTGTTTGTATCAAGACATATTTACGCAATGGTTTTTTGGCATACCTATCGCTGCTTTCTGCGCTTTATTCATCGGTCTGCCACCAGAAGTTATTTACGCTACATTCTTTTTGGAAACACTTTTCAAATGGGTAGCATGCCTGTATCGCTTTCGCAGCAAGAAATGGATCCATCAACTCGCACACTAAGGAATATTGAATATGAATACCTTTTTGAACTGGCTACCTACAATAATGCTGTATTCCGCCGTTATCATGGTCAGCATTTATATTCACTTCAACTACCTGAAGGATGAGAAAGGTCGTGAAGCATTTTTGAAGTCTCTGTGGGAGGGTATGAAAAACACATCGCACGCCGAAAACTTAAGAAACCTTGGTTACGATTTAGATAAGGACACATCTGACCAATCGAAGCGCAACTAGTTTTGTTCCAATAAGGTCGTTTTTATTGGGCGTACTTTAATCTGCTGAAATCTCACTGAGACTATTTTTTACACATCACTCTCAACCAAACATGATGTACTACCCAAAAATGTAATATGTGAAAATCTTTTTGCACTTTAAAAATAAAGTTATGAGCTCAAATTGCAGAGAGTTATCTTACTGGAATATTGATCACCCTAAATGTTCTAAAAACAAGTTTGACGCTCCGTAATGTGGCTCCTAAAGTTTGCTATACCCGTTGTTGTTCTTATTAACAATAAGCGGTCCGTCAAACACTAAACATAGGAGCCATCATTATGAAAAGAGCCAGTTCAGCCTACCGCCTTCAAATGATCAAAGAAGTCGCTACACGGAACCAAGAGCAACCTAATGATGACCCTATGGCAAGTTACATACGGCAAATCCTAGATGAAGAGCCGCAGAAAGAACAACACATGGAATCGCAGCATCGTTTTATTGGCGCACATTTTGACGAGCAAGCAGGTGGGTGGGTAGACGATCGTTGGAATATGAAGTAATGGATTCGCTTCAGGCTTAATTGAAATAGTGGTCTTCTCTCTATTCGATCGCAAATGGAGATCCAAAATGAATAAGGGGGGAAGACCAAATTCCATGAAACTTGGATATTTGGTCTCGCTGTGAGGCTTATTACTCAGGGAGATCCAAATGAATTTCTCTTCTACCTTGAATATTGAGACCTTCTTTTGTAAAAACCTCAGAGAAATGTTTTTTGAGTAACACATCCATCTCCCCAGACTTATGAAAATCAGCAATCGCAGCCTCTAGAATTGGTTTAAGGTGCTTATTTTTATGGGATAGATAGATTCGAAAATCACGCTTGTAAACAAATACGAGGTTTTTTTCTATATCTAGATAGGGATGTGCATCAGCTTCAGCAGAAATTTCTATGATTGATCTTGAGAAGTAGTCTATCCCTCTCGTTTGAGCTGATAACATTTTGTAAATTCTGGGATTCCAGCTCCCATCCAATTCGTAAGTTTTTAACTCATTCGTTTGCCAGATGGCAACATCTGACCAACCCTCACCAAAGCCACCAACTTTACCTGTCGCTCTAAAATCCTCTAACGTTTTTATGGGATCAAAGTCCTTCTGCTTGCCTTTAGGAATAAACAATACTCTGTACCCCTTTAAGCCATTGGTTATATCAACTTCAACAGAGGCAAATTTATTATCCCAAGTAGAACTCTGACCTCGCCAATGAAGTGACAGACTGTCACCATCGCTTAGAAGAAGCATGACTCTTTTATGTGGTAAATCATTAATACCATTAATAGTAACGTCGTACCCATGATGACTAAGTGACTTAGAAATAAGTTCGGATACGTAGCCGTAATTGTCCCTGATAGCCAAATTCAGATTGATGCTCTTCGCTTGGATACCTAACGAGGTAAACACAGATAAAGTCAGGAGAACTACTATATACGGTTTCATAAAAAACTATCCGACTTAACAGTTGGTGAGCTAAATATGAAAATAATAGACAAGAAATGCTTTGTACGCCAATAGCCGAAAACTACCATGCTACTGTAGTCCGAATCTTTTGAAGCAAAACTTAGGCATGGAACAAACTGACTATGACACTTAAACCGAACAAAGACACCTAAAATAAAGCAATAAAATCAAAAGGATAACCAACCCATATAGAGTGTTACTTTGAGTCAGCACAAATAACTAATACAGACTATTCTAATGATAGTATTCTGGTATTTGATGGTAATTTCAGCGCATACTTTAGGTGTCTCATTATAAAAGCAATTTTACATAATAAGATATCAAAGAATTGCCTACACTCTGGCAACACGGCAGGTATTATTCCTGCTATACGTATAGGCTAGGAAAATGAATAATAATCACATATCTATTTACTCCACAACTCAAATACGTGATGGGGAAAAGCTAGCAGCACAAAAGCTTGGCATTCCGATGTATGAGTTAATGGAGCGAGCTGGAAAAGCAGTATTTCGCTTGATTAACGACAAATTCACAACAGCAAAAAGACTGCTGGTTGTATGTGGTACAGGGAATAATGGTGGCGATGGCTATGTCGTCGCAAAGTTAGCAAAGTTGTTTGGTCATGATGTGATGCTGTGGCACGTGGGTGACTCTGACAGATTGACGGGAG
Source organism: Vibrio penaeicida (assembly GCF_019977755.1). Taxonomy (NCBI): domain Bacteria; kingdom Pseudomonadati; phylum Pseudomonadota; class Gammaproteobacteria; order Vibrionales; family Vibrionaceae; genus Vibrio; species Vibrio penaeicida. The sequence goes on from NZ_AP025145.1 coordinate 1,460,639, forward strand.
ATGCACTCACCGCCCAACAAGGTTGGCTAGGTGTTGGTGGAGAAATATTGTCACCGAGCTCATCGTTTCCCAAAGAACTCGATCTTATCGTAGATGGGATGCTTGGGACGGGTTTATCTGGCATAGTCCGACGCCAATACGCCGAAGTCATCGATAAAATAAATCAGCACCCTGCGCCTGTTATTTCTATCGATGTGCCTTCCGGGCTTTGTGCTGACTCTGGCGAAGCACTAGGGGCAGCCGTTGAAGCGGCATATACCGTCACGTTCGTTGGTTTGAAACGAGGATTAATCACAGGAAAAGGGAAAAACTATACAGGTATCTTGTCTTACGACAGTTTAGGTACCGACGAATATTTTCAGCAAAACGTTACTTCCCAATATAAAGTGATTGGTGGTCAGATTCTGAAAGACACATTGCCCCACCGCAAACCCAATAGCCACAAAGGCAACTTTGGTCGTGTGCTTCTTGTTGGAGGCGCACACGGCATGGGCGGCGCAATTACTCTAGCCAGCGCCGCTTGTGCTCGCACGGGAGCAGGTCTCACCAAAGTCATCACCTATAAAGAGAATGCCCCTTCTCTCTTAGCGGCTTATCCCGAAATAATGATCGATCCACATATGGGCAATAAGCACCTTGTAAACGAGTCGCTGCAATGGGCTGATACCTTGGTACTCGGTCCAGGTTTGGGTCAGCTTGTCTGGGGTAATGAGCTTTTCCACCTATTTCACAATTTAGCGCTTCCCAAAGTGCTCGATGCTGACGCATTAAATTTCTTGGCAACTCAACCTGATAAGGATCAACGACGAGTTATTACTCCTCATCCAGGTGAGGCAGCGCGCCTCTTAGATTGTTCTGTACAAGACATTGAAGACAATCGATTCCAAGCCGCTAAAGATCTTCATGAAAAATATGGCGGTGTGATTGTTTTAAAAGGCGCTGGAACCGTAGTTTATGGTGGCGATACTTTTTGGGTATGCAACCAAGGAAACCCTGGAATGGCAACTGGCGGAATGGGAGACGTATTAAGCGGAATCATTGGAAGTTTACTTGGCCAAAAACTGAGTATGATCGATGCAGCATGTTTGGGGGTTTGGCTACACAGTAACGCTGCAGATAACTGCGCACAAAATGAGGGGCAAATAGGCATGCTCGCCAGCGACCTCTTCCCGTACATTCGGTCGATCTTAAATGGACATACTTAAACACTCACGACGTAATGTGAATTGAGTAGCACTCCAGCGAGGAACACAAAATACTCCTCGCTGACTTCATTAACTTGGAGTAAATTATCCTTTATATACAATCACTCACATTAGTAGTAATGATCAGAAAATACGCCCTAATCTGTCTTTCCTTATTGAGCCTAACGCTTCCTTTTATGGCTTTCTCTGCTGTAGACCTTGTTAAAGTTGTAAAATCAGAGCGCACAATGACACTGCTAAGTAAGGGGGAAGTCGTCAAAGAATATCGAATAGCACTGGGAGGCTCGCCAAAAGGGCATAAACAGCAAGAAGGTGATCAAAAGACGCCTGAAGGACGATATATACTCGATTACAAAAAAGAAGATTCAGCCTTTCACCGTTCGATGCATATCAGCTATCCAAACGCAAAAGACAAAGCCAGAGCAAAAGCTCTCGGTGTCGACCCCGGTGGGTTCATCATGGTTCATGGAAACAACCCAGAAAATCGACTTCTACAATTTGACTGGACAGAAGGCTGTATCGCGATAACAGACGATGAAATGGACGAGTTCATGGACCTTGTTCAAGTGGGTACTCCGATAGAAATTACGTGGGAAGAGTAATTTATTAAACACTCAGCTCACTAGAACTTTCGCTCCTCTTGGAAGCCCATGTCACTACCACTTCAATAATCCATTAGATTTTCTAATCCAATTCATAGAAAAGTATCGTGTATTTGCCCTGCATTCCCCCTTGTTAACGATACTCTTTACTCTTAATATCTCGACAACTTCGGGGTGTACCTTTTTATGCCCCTGAGGTTTAAGTGGATAAGAAAAAATAAGACGCTTATTTTCCTGCTATATCCTGATTTTCTTCGCTTTCTCATTAGGAGTAGTAAAGATGTCTTCTTCGGTACCCTTGGTACGATTGACGTTTTTAATCGCCATTCTTGCTGCAGTGGGTCAAATGACTCAAACGATGTATGTTCCATCCATTGGGCATATGGCAGCAGAGTTCATTGTGAATCCTGCGGCATTACAAGCAGTAATGGCTTGCTTTCTTATTCCTTATGGTTTGTCCCAATTTGTCTACGGTCCGCTATCTGACCGGCTAGGCAGAAAGCCTATTATAATATCGGGTCTCATCATTTATTTGTTGGGAACACTCGTTACGTTGTTTGCCCAAGACTACACGCTATTTTTACTCGGCTGTTTTATTCAAGGCGCGGGGATTGGGTGTGGCGGCACTATGGCTCGTACTCTAACCAGAGATTGCTTTGAAGGTACAGACCTGCACCGAGCAAATAGCCTGATCAGCATGTGTATTATATTTTGCCCTTTACTTGCACCATTGCTGGGAGGGTACTTAACCGAAACAACGGGCTGGCGAAATAGTTACTTATTTCTTGCCTTATTTGCAGCTGCCGTTTTGCTCACAATGATAACGAGTTTTAAAGAAACACTGCCTATAGAGCGCAGAAATGCCGCCCCAGTTTGGGAAAACTATCGATACGTATTGGTAAACCGTCGCAAGGTTACTTAGTGTGCCTTGTTGCTATGTTCTCTGGTGTAGCGGTATTTGAAGCGGCGGCAGGTGTATTGTTAGGTGGCACGTTGAAGCTGCCCGCTACCGTTGTAAGCTTGCTATTTATCGCCCCCATTCCAGGATATCTAGCGGGAGCAGGGCTTTCGAGTGTTATTGCACGAAAAAGCTCTGAAAAACACGCCTTGATATACGGGATGGTTGCAGCAGTCATTGGCTCAGCAATCGTTTTGATTCCGGGGCTTAACGACAAAACCACTGCGGTGACACTAGTAGGTGGTGCGACGGTATATTTTTTGGGCGCTGGCATTTTGTTCCCTGCCGCGACGACAGGTGCATTAACCCCATTCTCTTCTCATGCTGGCACCGCAGGTGCGCTCCTTGGAGGAATGCAAAATTTTGGTGCAGGGATCGCTACAATGGCCGCATCTGTGCTTCCTGCAAGTAACCAATTACCTCTAGGCATCATCATGCTTATATGCGCAATTTTTGCGATGTTAGGGTTGATTTGGGTAGACAAGAACCCTGAAATACAAACCGATAGGCAAGTAACTGCGATTTAGATCCAGCTTTGTAAACTCTCTTTTTAAACTGTAGTAAAAGTGTAACAAAGGATATTTAGCCTCACTATATTCACTCACCTCATAAATAAAGCGATAATGCTTTTATGGTGAGAACAAATATCATTTACAGTTACGATAATTATGACTAACATTATTTAGTCATTAAAAATCGCAGTAGAGTATAGATTGAAATATAAGTTAATTTCCCCTCGCATCACCTATATTTGGTTAACAGGCATCTTAGTTGCTCTACTTTGCTTTTATACAATTAATTTCTATGAAGGCAAGCGAGCACAATATAGCTTAGAGCTGAAAACAAACGAACAAATTGAAGCCCTAGAAAACGCCATAAGTGCTTTAAAAACTGTACTTCATTCTACTCGTGACTTTCTTCAAATCAGCAATGATCTAACATCTGAGCAATTCCATAAATTACTGCGTGATAGAACAGGGATTGGTTCAGGTATACATACTATTTTTTGGGCACCGCTCATTTCGACTAGACACCCTGCTGAAAGCGACATATTAAAAATAAAAAGCAGCCAACTTGGCTATGCAATACACCCTGATATTTCAACCAATTATGCATGTTCCAATTGGTTGGGGCTTCATGCATTCCCCGTGCTGTATGCATCCCCTCAGTTTGAAGGAAGTGAATTTTTAGGTAAAAGGTTGGAAAGCCACTGTCCAAATAATAAAGCGCTAAGACGAGCCATTGAAATTAATGAGGCAAAGGCGTCTACTTTTTACCATGAAGGAAAAAGAGGACTGCAAATATATTTGCCCGTACAATCATCACAAGGACAAACACTGGGTATCTTGGTGATGAACATCATTTTATTTGAGTTCCTTGAGCTGACTTGGCAAGATGAATTTTTAGCCAAAAACATTGAAATCATTGTACAAGATGAGAATAAAAGAGAATTATTTCAAATGCGCCACCCAGATCAAAAAGACAATCTTTTTGGTCTTCTAGAATTTCCATCAGTAACTAGAAGTTTATATTTTCCTACATTAGATAAGTCTTTAGTTATCACAACAATTTATTTGGATACCGATTATCGCCCATTTATTTATGGGGCAGCTTCCTGCTTCTTAATCTTTATGTTAACTCTCTCGGTTTCCGTTAGCGTTAAAAGCTATGCTAGCCGTTTACAAGTGTCGAATAAACTTGTTGCTGAAAAAACACAACGGCTTAGAGTTCAAGCCACACACGACTCACTAACAGGGCTATTCAATCGGCAAGCACTAGCAGAACAGTTAGAAGATTTTATCAGCCAAATCACCCCAACGGGTGGCAATGGCTTTGCCATTCTGTTTATCGATTTAAATCGATTCAAAATTGTTAATGATTCAATGGGTCACACGATCGGAGACTTGCTGCTACAACAAGTTGCTCAGCGATTGATCAACAATGTCCGCAATGACGATATCTGTTATCGATTTGGTGGGGATGAATTTATCGTTTGCCTCAGGAATAAACTTAATCGATACGACGTTAGTAACGTCTGTCAGCGCTATCTAGCGGCACTGACGGAACCCTACTACTGTGACGGTCTCTCATACAATATTGGTGCAAGCATCGGTGTCACAACGGTCAATTCACCCACTCAAACCTTAACCAACATTCTACGAGAAGCCGATACCGCCATGTATCGAGCCAAAAATTCATCATCGGATCATGTTATTTTTTATGATGACACTATGTTTGATCAGGCCAAGCAGCGCTTTACTGTAGAAAACGAATTGAGCGAAGCACACAGCAAAAAGCAGTTACTTCTTTATTATCAGCCCGTTTTCTCCGTAAGCTCTGATACGGTTACGGCATTTGAAGCTTTGTTGCGTTGGAATCACCCAGAAAAAGGGTGGATCTCACCTGCTGTCTTTATCCCCGTAGCTGAAGAAACCGATCAGATTATCGAAATAGGTGATTGGATATTAGAAGAAGTTTGCGACACTATTCAGCAGATATGGGACAAGTCGCCTTCTGGCACATGTCCTCGAATCAACGTGAACGTTTCGGTGAAGCAGCTTAAGTCAGGTCATATCGTTAAAACACTTCGTAGCGTTCTTAAAAAGTATCGGTTCCCTAACTCCCTTCTGGGTATAGAGATCACTGAATCCACACTACTCAACCACTCAACAGCCAGCAACACGCTTAAGCAGATAAAAACGCTAGGAGTATCACTGTATCTTGATGATTTTGGTACTGGTTACTCGTCTTTGGCTGTGCTTAACGACTACCCGTTTGACGTTTTGAAAATGGATAGAAGCTTCATATGGAAACTGAATAAGAAAGGAGATAAATCCTCACAGCTTTGTGAAGCCATTATCAAGATGTCGCATTCAATTAACCTAACAGTAGTCGCAGAAGGGGTCGAAACTCAAGCTCAATTCGATATGCTCAAAAGCTACCAATGCGACTATATCCAAGGCTTTTTGAAAGGAAAACCGGTGGCAAAATGTGAAATGTCACGCTTTATTGTCTCTTCAAGCGCAGCTAAGCAATTATCAAATATCGCGTTAAAGCATAAGAAATCTGAAAACGCTTAGCCGACGCTAAGGTGATTACTTAATCTGAACTCGGGATAAGCGGTGACTAATCCGCTGGATAAACAACACCTATCTGCTTTCTGACTTCTGTTAGTACTTTCGCCGTTATTTTTGAAAGCTTCTCGGCATTTGAATCCGTTGCGTCACCGTTGACTAGCTTGGCAAAATATTGCGCTTCATACACCATGCTCATTTCGTTAGAAGGCAATGTTATGTTTTGTGTTGCACCACCTCTTGGTTTGATTTCAATGTTCTGTGCTTCGGACAAATGATGAATAACAATGTTGCCGTTCTCACCTTGTATCTCACTGGGTATCGCTGAATCCGCTACTTTAGAATGCGTAATCACCACATCAAAGCCATCATAGTTAAGCAACACACTGCCCTGACCATCGACCCCAGATTCTAAAATTGTCGCCGTCGCGTGCACACTCTTAGGTTCGCCAAACAGGCTTATTGCGCTCGCGATGCAGTAATAGCCAATGTCCATTGTCGAACCGTTCGAAAACTCGGGGTTAAATGTATTTGGGTTTTCACCATTCAGATATTTTTGGTAACGAGAAGAATACTGGCAGTAATTTAGGATGGCTTTGCGTACAGGAGAGATATCAGAAAGCTTGTTTTTGACTAACTCAAAATTGGGCAGATAATTTGTTTTAAACGCTTCAAATAGAACGACATTGTGTTGGTGTGCCACTGCGAACATTCTTTCAACTTCTTCATAATTGGATGCCAATGGTTTTTCACAGATAACGTGCTTTCCATGTCGCATCAATGCAATGGCTTGTTCACAGTGGAAGGAATTAGGGCTTGCGAGGTATACGGCATCAGTATCGTTGTTTGCACATAATGCATCAAAATCCGTAATGATCGTCTTGCAACCGAAGTTTTCAGCAAACGCCACTCCCGTCTCGTGATTTCTGGAATAAACCGCGGCCAAAGAGTACTGCTCAAAGCTCAACGCGGCTTTTACAAAATGCTCCGTAATCCAATTTGTCCCTACTACTGCCAGCTTTATCATTTGTTTCCCTAATTAGTTAACGTCGCTTAGTCCCTAATAATCATCTTCTTAAAAGGCGTCATTTTCAACACCATTTCAAGTAAGGATTTGTGACAGAAACAACCTAATGATCAACAAATTATTTACAATTCCGACCCAATGCTCTTCAATAAAAATATTGCTCGTACTCTGAGCTAACAATTTGGAGACGCTATGACTGGCAGTAAACCCATCTGGGTCCCGACCTCTGAAAGAATAGAAAACGCGTTAATTACAGACTTCATTCAACAACTGAATGCTCGGTATGCGTTATCTATTTCTACTTATGACGAGCTTCAACAGTGGTCGGTGGATACCAGTTCCCAGTTTTGGCAATTCTTATGGGATTACCTTGGGGTTGTAGGGGTACAAGGGAAAACCATCAACGAACTGGGTCCTTCCAAATGGCAAGAAAGTGTCATTAGCAGAGATACGCTTTGGTTCCCCGAAGCAACATTAAATTATGCTGAAAACCTTTTAGCTGGATCATCGGTTTCATCGCAATCCGATGCGATAGAGTTTTACAACGAACGAGGTGAATCGAGTACCTTATCTTGGAAACAACTTGAAGAACAGGTCTCAACAGTTCAACAATGGCTTCAAGATTGCGGGGTCAAAAAAGGCGACGTGGTTGCGGGCTATCTCCCCTACCTTACTGAAACCGTCGTCGCCATGCTTGCAACAACAAGCTTGGGGGCTATTTGGACGTCTACTTCACCCGACTTTGGTATAGACAGCGTTCTTGAACGTTTCGGACAGGTGAAACCTAAAGTTCTGTTTTGTTGCGATGGTTACTCCTTTGGAGGGAAGAATCATGATATGCGAAACAAAAACCAAGCACTCGGCGAGCATCTCTATTCACTAAAACAGATATGCCAAATTGAATACCTAAATTTGCCACCACTAAAGGGCAGCATAAGCTGGACTGAGGTCATCACGCGCTTTTCGCCCACAGAGATTGAATACTGCCCAGTAGGTTTTAACGATCCTTTATTTATTCTTTATTCTTCTGGCACGACAGGAAAACCCAAATGCATCACCCACTCTGTTGGTGGCACGCTTCTTAACCACAAAAAAGAGCATCAACTTCATTGTGATATCAAGGCAGGAGATCAGGTGTTCTACTACACCACATGCGGCTGGATGATGTGGAATTGGCACGTTTCTGCACTTGCTAGTGGTGCAACTTTGGTGGTGTTTGATGGCAGCCCTGTGTACCCAAATGAGGGGATTCTGTGGGATATTGCGCATCGTGCTGGTGTGTCACTGTTTGGCACTTCGGCAAAATATCTCGCGGCGTTAGAGAAGAACGGCTATTCGCCGAAACAACACTTTGACCTCAGTACCGTTCGAACGCTTTGCTCGACAGGGTCGGCGCTCTACCCCGAGCAATTTGACTACGTATATCAACATATAGGGCAAGATATTCATCTCGCCTCTATTTCTGGTGGCACCGATATTTGCGGTTGTTTTGTATTAGGAAATCCAATCTCCCCCGTTTACAGGGGGGAATGCCAAGGGCGCGGACTCGGGCTCAATGTCGACGTCGTTGATGATAATGGACTGCCTCGTCGTTCAGAACGTGGGGAATTAGTCTGCTTGAACAGTTTCCCGAATCAGCCAGTTGGTTTTTGGAATGACAGCGGTGAACGTTATCACAACGCTTACTGGGATAAATTTGAAAACGTGTGGCACCACGGAGACGATGTGGTACTAACAAGCAACAATGGCATGGTCTTCTATGGTCGCAGTGATACCGTGCTCAATCCAGGTGGCGTGCGTATTGGCACTGCTGAGATATATCAGCAAGTCAATCAATTGGACGGGGTAACTGATTCCATAGCTGTCGGACAACAATGGGATGGCGACGAGCGCATCATACTGTTTGTCCAGTTAGAAAAAACACACTCACTCTCCGATGATTTAATCGCCTTGATTAAAAGTACGCTTAAAACTCGCTGTTCACCACGACATGTCCCAGCGGTAATCCTTGCGGTAAGTGACATTCCAAGGACGAAGTCCGGCAAGCTCGTTGAAGTTGCGGTTAAGGAAGTCATACATGGCAATGAGGTCAAAAACATTGGCGCCATTGCCAACCCTGAAGTACTCGGGGAAATCGCCTCGGTATTTGGCCGGATCTAACACCGAGTCAAACAACCTTAGTTCAATCAGCACCCAAACCAGCTTTACATGAAGCTGGTTTCTACTCGATCCGTTACGAACTGTCGTAAATGCTTGCAATATTTGCTATTTTTTAATGACGTCTACCCATAAACCTCTCTGGAATTACGCACTTTATGAACCTTTCTCAAGTTGAAGCCTTTTGCACCGTAGCTGACGTTGGTTCGGTTTCTGAAGCAGCTCGTCAACTCGAATGCAACAGAACCAAACTCAGTATGGCGATAAAAGCGCTAGAGAAAGAACTGAATACAGAATTGTTTGTGCGCTCTGGCAACCACCTTTCCCTCTCAGAAGCGGGTAAAGCAATTTATAAAGATTGCGAAAGTTTACTGGTGACACAAAAGAGGATCGTGCAAACTTGCCGCCAAGTATCCGGTGAATTTAATGCAGAAGTATGGATTGCGCGAGACGACTCACTTCCAGATGAACTATGGCAAAATCTAGCGCACCAGATAAACAAAAAATTTCCTGCCACCTCCTTTAATATGGTTCTCGCATCGAGCGGCGACCTCGCTAACTTGGTCGAAACACAGCAAGTGGATTTCGCATTCGGTGTCGATTACGAGCGAACGGATGACCCGCGTGTCACTTACCATCCGATCGGTAAAATTCGAATGATGTCTGTCTGTCGAACCGGGCATCCTTTAACAAAAATGCGCCGTGTCGCAGATGAAGATTTACGAAATGCGATGCAAGCGTCCATCGCCTACCTGAACGAAAAAGATAATCCAGAACTTCAGCCTTTTTCACTTCGCTATATTGGCTTTTCAAGCTTTGATTACATGCTCAGTACCATTCTCGGAGAAGATGCCTGGGGCGTGTTACCTGAACCCTTGATTCGCCCCCTGCTTCGTCAAGAAAAAATCGCGGTAATTAAGCATACCTATGGTTTGACTCAAGAAGACTATTGCATGTTCACCGCAGCAGGAATGACAGAGGACGCCGCCATGGTTTGGCTGGCCGACAAACTCAGTGACTACCTTTTTGATTTCTAACTCATCACTGACCGTCAAATATACTGTCACCATAATAAATCATCAAAGCATTGATTTTAAATGATTATATTTTCAATCGTAACTTAACCGGCTTTTGCTCAGTCAGTTTTTGTTTGTAAAATGTCCATCTAGCGCGAAGAATGAAAGTGTATTAACAACCGAGACATTTTATGTGTGCTAGGACAAGCAAAAACGAAAACAGCGTATTAACCTTTTCAGCCCTTTTAGCCTCTGGCTTTGCATTCGGTGGCTTGATTCTTGGATTATGGGTAGGTTCGCTGGTCATTGTTTTTGATGGTGTCTACTCCTTAATTAGTCTGCTGTTAACTTTATTGTCACTAGCCGCCGCGTGGTACATTCAAAAGCCGTCTGATGCGCAATTCCCCTTCGGTCGCGCGGTTATCGAACCCATTGTCATTATTATCAAAGCAACATCCATTCTCGGTGTTGTGGTGTATGCCTTGTATTCAGCAATTGAAGCCCTATTGACAGGCGGACGTGAGGTCGATGCTTCTATTGCAACACTATTTGGTGTCGTGAATGTGTTAGGTTGCGGATACGCATGGTGGGTCATTGCTCGTAAAAGCAAGCAACATTCCTCTGGATTAATTGAAGCAGAAGCCAAACAGTGGCAAATGGACACCTTACTGAGTGTCGTCGTTACAGCAGGGTTTGTTGTCGCGTGGTTTGTTTCTATTTCTCCATATAGCGAATATGCCGTATACGCCGATCCAGCTATGATGGTGTGCATGTCTTTCTATTTTATTAAAGTACCGTTTGATATGTTGAAAGACGCACTTCGTGAATTACTGATGATGTCGCCCAATAAAGAACTGTGCCAAAAAGTGGATAAAGGCATATCGGCAGTAGAGCAAGAAATGCCGCAAGACATTCATGTTACTGGCGTAGCTAAGATAGGTCGTGAACTGAGAGTGGATGTAGATATTCACACCAATAAGAAAACCATCGATATCGGTGATATAGAACGCACAAGAACCAAGATCACTCGCAGGCTTTCCGCCCTACCCTACGATCTGCAACTCAATTTGAACGTCTGCTAACCACTGCCCAAATGACACACAAAACGCGCTAATTTAAGCGCGTTTTTTAATAGGTGATATAACCCAAGTAACCTCAAGACGCTGGGTATAGTTATAGAGCTATCAATATCTTTAGATGAACTGAGATGAATCAAAGTTTTTATAGCGAAACAACTTTAAAGTTGTATTATAAATACATCTTTAAAATCTAAAGGTATGAGCAATGTTAAACATCACCGACATGAGAGTCGAAAACAAGATTCCCCCTATCTTACGCCTTGGTTTTAGACCATTCTTTCTAGCGGGCCCGATCTACGCAATTATCGCTATAGTTGTCTGGGTATTTGCTTTTCAGAACGGTCAACCTAGCGACTTAAATGTCCCTGCATTATGGTGGCATGTACATGAGATGTTTTTTGGTTTCGCTATGGCGATTGTGGCTGGCTTTGTTCTCACCGCGGTACAAAACTGGACTGGTGTCAATGGAACGAAGGGGTATCGGCTAGCGGCAATTTTCTTGTTGTGGTGCCTTCCTAGAGTATTGTTTTGGACACCCGCTCCCCTCTGGCTCATCTCTATCATCGAAGCCATGTTTCTTCTCGCGACAGCTTATGAAATTGGTTATCGAGTATTTAGAACAAAAGGCTGGAAAAACTTATTCTTTGTGCCAATGTTTTTGCTAGCCATAGGCGCTAACTTCGCAAGCTACGCGGCCATTAAAGGTTTGCCCCCATTTCCTGCAAGTGCTGTATGGCAATCGATGATGTGGTGGTTTGTGTTGTTGCTCTCCATCATGGGGGGAAGAGTCATTCCGTTTTTTACCGCCAGAAGATTTCAGTTCGAAAAACCACAACCCATTGTTTGGCTAGAGTGGGTGGCAACACTACCTTTGGTACTTTTATTTATAACGAGCTTTTTCCCTCTTACAGATCAACAAATTGGGCAGTGGCTTATGCTGATTGCCGCGGTAGGTCAATTTTATAGAGTGGCTCGTTGGAAAACATGGAAAACCTTCTCTGAGCCCTTGGTGTGGTCGCTACACTTAGCTTACCTTTGCATTCCTATTGCATTAACCGTTCGCGGGCTAACTTCTAATGGCTTTGTAAGCCATACTATGCTGCATCTCATCGCGTTAGGTGCTCTCGGTGGTTTAATTCTCTCTATGATATCGAGAGTTACGATGGGGCATACTGGTCGAGAGATTTACAAAGGACCGAAGATGAGATTTGCCTTTGCAGCGTTAATCTTAGCTGCTGTGCTGCGTAGTATTGGTGTTTCTGTAGCACCATCAGCCATGATGCCACTGATCCACACATCGGCATTGTTGTGGGTTGTCGCATTCGCCCTATTCGTATGGAAGTTTGCCCCAATGCTTTGGTCACCAAGAATCGATGGCAGACCAGGCTAAGACCTTAGAATTCACCCAGCCCCTTTTATATGGGGCTGGTCGGTCAATAACCTTAATCATTACAACCTATCGAGTAGTGCTTTAACCAACTTATTAATCCCAGCAGACGCTTCAGAAATCGATTCAGCTAACATATAAGCTGGCGTGGTAATGAGCTTTCGTTCTTCATCAACAAGTATATCTGTCACATCGCAGTTAACGTGCTTTGCACCCATAGATTCCAACGTCGACGCGGTTTCTGCATCTTTCCCGATCGTCAACTTAACTCCTTCCCCGTAAATTTTGGGCAATAGCGCTGGCGCAATACACATATACCCCGCAGGCTTGCCTTCATGAGCAAATGCTTTGCATACGTCAAGTACTGAACTATGTACGCGGCATTCCTTGCCATCAAACGCGAATGAAGACAAGTTTTTAGCTACCCCAAACCCGCCAGGTACAAGGAGCGCGTCAAACTCGCTTACCTTTAATTCGTCGATATCTTGAATATTCCCTCGTGCGATTCGTGCAGATTCAGAAAGAACATTCCGAGTTTCAGCTGTTACTTCCCCGTTTAGATGATTAACAACATGATGCTGTTCGATATTTGGTGCAAAACAATGCCAAGAGGCTCCATTTTGCTCTATCGCGAACATAGACAATACGGCTTCATGAATTTCAGCTCCGTCATATACACCACAACCACTTAAAATAACTGCCACTCTTTTCATTCTTTTTCCTTGCCTTATCTGACGTTCTCATCGACCAAATTCTCACTATACCCAAAGAAATTAAACAAAAGCGCGATCACCGTCAGACAAAAACGGCCTGCTTAAAAGCAGGCCGTTAGATTTGATCATTATGGATAGCGTGTTAGGAACTAAGCCGCTAAAACGCTATCGCTCAAAGCTCCTATACAACACTAGAGCTTAAAGAAAGAAAGCTGATGTTTTTGCTGTTCTGCCAGCTCAGATAATTCACCACTTGCTGTCGCACTTTGGCTTATACCCGTAACATTTTGGTTAACAAGCTCCGACATGTTGTTGATGTTGCGGTTAATATCTTGTGTTACCTGAGATTGCTGTTCTGCTGCAGTTGCGACCTGAGCGTTCATATCATTGATATCCGCCACCGATTCAGTAATCCCTACCACGGAATCATTTGCTTGATTACTCAGTGATTCGTTTAACTTCAGCATCTCCAAGCTGGTTTGCATACTTTGGTTAGCTAAACCAGATTTAGCTTGTAGCTCTTCAATAATGGCTTGGATTTCTTGCGTTGAATCTTGCGTACGTGCCGCCAGCATTCTCACTTCATCCGCTACAACGGCGAAGCCTCTGCCCGATTCTCCAGCGCGTGCTGCTTCAATCGCTGCATTCAACGCTAATAAGTTGGTTTGCTCAGATACACCACGAATTACTTCAATAACATTGTTGATTTGCTCTGATTGCTCTTGAAGCTGAGTCACCACACTTGCCGCCTCATTCAATGATGAAGACATTTGCGCGTTCGCATCTTCAGCTTCTTTGAACACATCTAGGCTCGATTTTGCCAATTGGTCAGCTTGCTTAGCCGTAGAATCCGCTGCTGTCGCATTGTCGGATACGTTATCAGCCGTACTCGCGAGCTCTGTTACCGCGGATGCAACTTGTTCCAACTCATTTTGTTCTTGCTGAGCATTTCGTTCCGCTTGCGTCATTACTGCTGCCAACTCAGTTGATGCAGAAGCAACATCTTCACTGATGCGTGTTAGCTCTCCTACCGTTTTGTGCAACTGAGAAACCGTGGTGTTTACATCAGCACTTAGCTTAGCAATCTCGTTGTCACCATCTTGATCGGCTCTTACTGTTAGATGACCAGCCGCCAGCTTGCGCATAACGTCTTGTAACTTAGTGATAGGTGTTACGATCAAGCCCGATAACCACCATGCCACTATTAGAGAAATAGCAAATACCGTTAACAGAATGTAAGTAGCATTGGATTTAACTTGTTCGTTGCGTCTTAAGCTGTCGTCCAAGTGTTCCATTGCGTATTCATTAACTTGCTTCGATAGCGCGTTGATCTCTTCCACCATATCGTTACCAATTTTCCGGTATTCAGAGATAAACGCATCAAACTTAGCATCTGATAGTGTACCGTTATCGTGTTTGTTAAGAATTGGCACCGCTCGGTGTGAGTAATCTACGTATGCTGAAATAGATTGTTTCACCTTATCGACTTCACGTTGAAAAACGGTTGTTTTTTCAAGTTGCGATAATTGCTGAGTAAGAAACTGCCCTTTCTCACGTAGGTGTAATTGAAAGTCGTCTCGGCGGCTAGGATCGTAAATTGCGTAAACAGCACTGATCCTTAACGGGTATATAGTATCGTCTAGCTTGGCAAGGGTATCTTTATAGAAAACTAATGAGCTTACATTTTCTGCCATGTCTTTTTGTTCAGCTTCCAGATTCGTTTTTGTTATCCAAAGTGAACCAAATAAAGCGATGACAAGAATAAGTACCGGGATTAGGACTTGAACTCGAATTGATATATTTTTCAAAGAAAATGGCATAGGTACCTCATACAGTTTGTTAACTGCATCCCTGCTGGTCATATATAGAAGGCAGGAATATAGAGCAGCACCTCATTTTTGTCCACAATAAAAACAAGCTTTACTCATTTTAATTGGTTAAAATTTAAGCCATTAAATTGACACGCAGTCAGTAATATGGCGTTTTTTTATTTGTTAGTGATCTATATATCAAGTAAAGGTCAAAAACATAAAATAAATAGAATTATTTAAATTTGTTACAGTTGGTTAATAAACCGTATATTAGCCTTTTCACAATGAAAAAGGTTATCATTTACATAACAATAAGTTACAGTAACATCTAGCCGTCCACACTTCTAACAGTCTTTTAATCGAGAAATGTTACACCGAAGTTGCATGTATTGGTGTTTATTTTAATTGCTGAATAAACATTCAAATTCATCTCTTTTAATAAAAAGAACTTATTAAAACCAAAAAATAGAAACCATAGAAAGGATATAACAATTATCATCTAAGTATGACAAGTTATAAAAGCCCTTTTGTTTTGGAAAATATATCAATATTTTAATTGACCTTAATTTTAATGCTGTTACTAACGTTACACTTTAAATAACTTATAAAATTAGTGAGTCACTTTGTGTATATATCCAAGTGACCTCAAAGTGCAGGATTCAGAGCTCTATCCTCTGTTTCGATTCAAGCCTCTCTACTTCAAACTCAGGAGCGCACTGGAATACGATACAATCACCACACTACTGTCACAAACTGTCACCCATCGAATCCATCCTCTCTTTATAATACATACGTAGAAAATGTCTCTAACATCGGCAGGTGAACTCATGCTAACGATTCGGGTCAATTAATCCTGCGTTAATGGCTGCCTGACATGATATCGGCAATCCGTATGATTTGGTTGTATGTACTGAGCGGGTTCTTACAAGTAATCTTCAACGTGGTGTTTTTTACTAACACTTAGCTAATCAAACCAATCGAATGGAACCATAAATACATCGTATTGTCATAACTGACTGTTATTACACAAGTTTAATATTGGCACTTAGTTTGCAAAAAGTCTCGAAAAACGTTGTGCCCGTAACTGAGTTGATTGAACACTCTGCCGTGCGTCAATCTTTGAACTGTTCATTCAAAACACAACGAAACCGGATCTCATTTTTACCCGTATTAGAGATGAACTTAAAGAAAAAAGGGAAAAAAATGTCTAAAAAATTATTACGTTGGTTGGCTCCAGTAGTAATTCTTGGTGGCGCTTATGGCGCTTTCAATGTAATCGCAGCAAACGGACCAGAAGCGGAGGAAAAGAAAGAGGTTGTCACCATTCCTCTGGTTCAGGCTGAAAACATATTCCCAAGTGACCACCAAGTCATCATTTCAAGCTTTGGCGAAATTTCTCCCGTAGAACAGACACGACTTTCCGCTCAAGTATCAGGGGAAGTAACAAGTTGGCACCCCAATTTTGTCGCTGGTGGGATAGTGAAACGCGGTGAGGTTTTATTTCAATTAGAACGAGATAACTACGAAGCAGCGGTCTTACAAGCAGAAGCATCACTCGCGAGTGCAAAAGCCTCACTCATAGAAGAGCAAGCCAAAGCAAAGGTTGCTGAAAAACAAGCAAGAAAGCTAAACAAAAAACAAGTGACAGACTTGTACCTAAGAAAACCTCAGGTGTTGAGTGCTCAAGCACAAGTAAAATCAGCACAAGCTGGTTTAAAGCGCGCCAGACGCGATTTAGAAAACTGTACTGTGATTGCACCGTATGACGCGCTCGTTGTTTCACGAAATATAGGTGTGGGTCAGTATGTTTCGGCAGGCTCTGAAGTCGCACAACTCAACAACATTGAAGCAGCGGAAGTCAGTATCCCTATTGCTGGGTTCGATAGTTCATTCCTTCCTGAAACTCTCAGAGGTATCAGAGCAACCGTTATTGAAAAAGGTGTTCGCTCCATAGAGCGTGAGGGCTTTATTTCTCGTGATCTCGGCATAGTCGACAGCAGCACGCGAATGGTTAACCTTGTGGTCCAAATTGAAGATCCATATGGCGTAAACTCGAACAGACCTATCTTAAAGTTCGGCTCCTACGTACAGGTGCGATTTGCTGGCAAAGAGCTCAAACACATTTATCGTCTTCCACAAGAACTTGTGAACAATCGAACTGTTTGGATCGTGAATGAAGAGAACCAACTAGAGCCAAGAACCGTTAACGTTTTACGTGAAGAAGGTGAGTTTTTCTTGATTGGTAGCGGCATTAAAGAGAAAGATCAGGTGGTTCTGACGTTACCTGAATACCCACAGAAAGGCATGAATGTCGAAATCGCCCAATCAGGGTCTGAATCCGCTAGTGTTGCGAAATAAGGACTGATTCATGGACATGGATACAAACAAACCGACTCAACCAACGGAAAAAGGGTTGATTGCTTATTTCGCTAATAACTCAGTCGCTGCCAATTTAATGATGATCTTCATTATCATCATGGGCGCTGTGAGCTATTTCTTCATTCAAAAGCAGATGTTCCCAAACAGCGAAGTTAACTACGTTAACATCAGTGCTTCCTATCCCGGTGCTTCCCCTCAGGAGATTGAAGAAAGCATTTTGATAAAAATTGAAGAATCGCTGAAAGATGTAACAGACATCAAAAAAGCGGTTTCTACGGCTTCACGTGGCAGTGCGCATCTGTCGCTGGAAATTGACGTCGATGCTGAACTCAGTGACGTGTTAGATAAAGTGAAGCAAAAAGTCGATTCCATTGCCTCCTTCCCTGCATCAATGGAACCCGTCAACGTATACCAAGTCGAATGGCAGCAAGATGTCATCGAAATCGCTCTGGTTGGTGACAAACCGCTAACAGAGCTAAAGCCTTTGGCGAAAGTTATTGAAGACGAACTGCTTCAACTCAGTAATGTTGCACTCGTCGATTTAAGCGCACCAGAGGATGAAATCGCCATCGAGGTTCACCCTGATACACTAAGAAAATACGACCTAACATTGAACGACATCACCAATGCCATTCAGCGTTATTCAGCGAATTACTCAGCAGGAGAAGTCAGCACCAATACAGGTATGATTTCTGTTCGAATTGAAAACCAATATTACCGCGGGGAAGAATTTCGCCACATTCCTGTAAAAATTGGCGCTAATGGCGCAAAAGTTCATCTTCAAGATATTGCCACGATTAAAGATGGGTTTGTCGAAGGTGAGCGCCACTTCAAATACACAGGGCAGAACGCAATTTACCTTTCCGTTCAAGCAACCAAAGATCAGAGTATAATTCCCGTCGCGGAGTCAGTAAAAGCGTACATAGAACATAAAAACAAGACGTTACCTGAAGGGATGAAAATCAAGACCTTAGTGGACATGACGTACTATTTAAATGCGCGCTTGGATATGATGCTTAAAAACCTACTCCAAGGTGCGGTGCTTGTTGCCATCATGCTCAGTATTTTCCTGCGTGTAAAACTGGCGTTTTGGGTAATGGTTGGTCTTCCTGTTTGTTTCTTAGGTGCCATGATGCTTATGCCCATTGTTGGCGTCAGCATTAATATTATTTCTTTGTTCGCCTTCATTATGGTGCTGGGTATTGTCGTCGATGATGCCATTGTTATGGGGGAAAGCGCCTACTCAGAAATTGAGAAACATGGGGGCGGCGTTAACAATGTTGTCCGAGGCGTAAAAAAAGTCGCAACACCTGCTACTTTTGGTGTTCTAACGACCATTGCAGTATTTGCTCCATTTATTATGTCGACAGGGCCGGAACGAGCGTTCTTTTTCGGAATTGCATCGGTCGTTATCCTTTGTCTTATCTTTAGCTTGATTGAGTCAAAGCTCATTCTGCCTGCTCACTTAGCGCATACCAAGTTTACGCCAATTAAAGAAGGCGGTTGGCGAGACCGATTTAACAAGCGCTTCTTTGGGTTTGTTAATGGTCCATACCGCAATTTTGTTACACTCTGCACACAGTGGCGCTGGACGGTTTTTGCTACCTTTATCGCTATATTAGCCGTCAGTTATGCAATGATTGCTTCGAATCACGTACGTGTCGTCCCCTCCCCTAAAGTGCCTCATGATTTCCCTGTTGTGAGAATAACAATGAACGACAGCGTGTCCGATGAACAAACCATTGAAGCATTGCGCATTATTGAAGATGTTATATGGGATGTTGAAAACAAAACCATTGAAACTCATGGACAGGGAATGATTAAAGATCTGCTGTCGATGAATCGTGGCCGTACCAAAGGAAGCATTGTTATTCCATTGGTTGATGAAGAGCTTCGCCCATTCAACACCTTCGAACTTTCCCGTCGCTGGCGAGATAGGCTACCTGTTATCCCTGGTCTTAAATCCATCTCAATCATCGATGATGTTACTGGTGGAAGTGGCGGTGATGAATTCGGTTACTTACTATTTGGCTCAGATATTGAAACGTTGAACAATGCGGGTCGCGAGTTGATCGCGAAACTGCAAGAGCAAAATGGTCTTTATGACATTTCATCTTCCATCGACACAGGCAGTAAAGAAGTCCTACTTTCTCTTGCTCCAGTTGCCTACGACTTAGGCTTAGATCTCTCCGATATTGCTAAGCAAGTTGGTGGCAGTTTTTATGGAGGGGAGGCGCAACGAATCATACGCGATGGTGAAGAAGTGAAAGTAATGGTTCGCTACCCTAAGCTTACGCGTGAGGCATTTTCTTCTTTACGATATGCGGTTATCACAACGCCATCCGGCAATAAAGTCATGTTGGGTGATGTGGTTGAAATTGACCAAAAACCGGGGATCAGCAGCATCCGTCGGGAAGAAGGTTATCGCACCGTCTATGTTTATGGTTCGATAGATGAAGAGGTGGTCGAGCCAAACGAAGTCGTCGAATTGGTTGACTCTACGTTGCTTCCAGAAATAACCGCGAAATACCCTGGTGTTAAAACTCAGCTGGGCGGTTCAATCGAAGAGCAGCAAGCGCAACAAAATGAACAAATGGCTTTCTTCATTGCGGGGATGATCATTGTTTATATTCTGCTTGCTGTACCTTTGAAGAGTTACGCACAACCGCTGATCATTATGTCGGTGATCCCGTTTAGTTTAACGGGTTCAATATGGGGACATTATTGGTTTGGTTTAGATATGAGCATGATGTCCATGTTTGGTTTAATCGCCGCTGCGGGTGTTGTGATTAATGATTCGCTAGTGATGACCGACTACGTGAACCAAGCCAGAGCAAAAGGTCTATCGGTGAAAGATGCGGTTATTGAAGCGGGTTGTGCTCGCTTTAGGGCGATATTACTGACCTCTATTACGACATTTGCTGGTGTTCTTCCTATTATGTTCGAAACCAGCCTTCAAGCGCGATTTGTTATCCCGATGGCGGTAGCGCTTGGCTTTGCCGTTTTGTTTGCTACTTTACTCACGTTGGTTTTGGTTCCATGTCTCTATCTCATACTGCAAGACATTGGAAACCTATTTATCCGCATGAAGGATTTCTTCTTAACCTTCGTTTCTAGATCGGAAAAAGAAGAAAGATCCATTAGCTAAAACGAATCAAAACGCAGCGCACCGACGCTGCGTTTTTTCTCTCGCAATACTTTTATGTCCCCGTCCTGCCTTTCAGCTTCTTTTCCCAGCTAGGTTTATCTGCGCTAGAATTTACGAGCGATCTAGAGATTATCGCCCTAGCTGTAAATACTTAACCTTGTATATCAAGCCAAAAATGCCTTAGGTATAAGACCCCGACGAAATAAGAATCCATCACTTCACATTCAAGTAAAACGCTCCTTTCAAAATTCCAATATTGCTGCTAGAAATTTATATAGGACGATGGTTTTTTAATCAAAACAAAGACTAATGCAACACAAAAACTCAGATTCACACGGAGAGTGTACATGGTAAGAAAGATGGTAATGGCTTTAGGGTTGGTACTTCAGTGCTGCGTCGTGTTTGCTTCTGATGTTATCGAATCAGATAGGCTTGTTGGCTTTGGGGAAGCAAAGTACCCCGTAGGATTTAAACACTTTGACTTCGTTAACCCTAACGCTCCCAAAGGCGGGAAAGTCACCTACGCACAAATTGGCACTTACGACAGTTTTAACCGCTATGCCTCAAGGGGGGATTCCGCGGCAGCAAGTGGCGAGCTCTACGACTCCTTATTTTACTCATCGACAGATGAACTGGACACCTCCTACGCTCTGATAGCAGAAAAAGTTCGCTATACCCAAGACTACGACTGGATGGAAGTCGATATTCGCCCTTCTGCAAAGTTTCATGACGGAAAACCTATTACTGCTCATGATGTGGAATTTACCTTTCAAAAGTTCATGACACAGGGCGTTGTTCAATACAGAACGTATTACAAAAACGTCAAATCCGTGAAAGCTATCAGCGACACTACTGCGCGAGTAGATCTGAATACAGGTAACAAAGAAATCCTGTTCTCACTGATTCGTAACATGTCTGTCCTACCTTCTCATTACTGGAAGGATAAAGACTTCTCAGAACCATTAGATACACCACCGATAGGCAGCGGTCCATACAAAATAACCAGTTATAAGTCAGGGCAAAGTGTCACTTATAGCCGCGTAGAAGATTATTGGGGAGAGTCGCTCCCTGTAAACATAGGCAGAAACAACTTTGATACGGTTGTTTACGACTATTATCGCGATGACACCGTCATGCTGGAAGCGTTTAAAGCCGGTGAATACGACTATCGAAGAGAGAACATATCTAAAAACTGGGCGACCGCTTACACCGGAACCAACTTCGACAAAGGCTACATTAAAAAAGAAGAAATTTCTCACTCCATTCCACAACCCATGCAAGGCTTTGTGTTTAACGTCCAACGCCCTGTTTTTCAAGATATTCGAGTTCGAGAAGCTCTAACGTATGCGATGGACTTTGAATGGATGAACAAGAACTTGTTCTACAATCAATACTCGCGAACAAGCAGCTATTTTCAAAATACCGATTATCAAGCGAAGTCACTTCCCGACGAACAAGAACTGAAAATTTTAGCCCCCTTTAAAGGCAAAGTACCCGACAGAATCTTTACTGACGTGTACGTACCTCCTTCTACCGATGGCAGCGGGCGAATTCGCGCACAAATGCGTACCGCTTTCAAATTGCTCAAATCCGCAGGTTGGGAGCTGAAGAACAAAGTCATGACGAATGTAGAAACGGGTGAAACCATGACGTTCGAACTTCTTATCTATAGCCCCAGTACCGAGCGACTTTCTATCCCTATTCAGAAAAACCTGAAACAAATGGGGATTGAAATGAAAATTCGTACTATTGACACCACGCAATATTTGAAACGTTACCGCGACAGAGATTACGACATGGTGTTCGCACAAATCTCTTCAGGAAATTATCCCAATCCTAATACCCAATTGGTATGGCACAGTAAGTTCCTAGAAAGCACCTATAACCGCCCAGGCTTGATTGATTCCACTATTGATAGCCTGACTGAAGCTATTGCAGACAATCAAGACAATCCTAATAAGCTCATTTATTTAGGGCGAGCACTCGATCGGGTTTTGCAATGGAACTTTCTTGCCATTCCGACTTGGCACATTGGTATTTTCCGCGTGGCTTCTTGGGACAAATTTGACCGACCTGCAACGCGACCTGCGTATGACTTAGGGCTGGATACTTGGTGGATCAATACCGATAAGGCTCAAAAGCTGCCAGAGAAACGTCGGTA
This sequence comes from Vibrio penaeicida, assembly GCF_019977755.1. Lineage (NCBI taxonomy): Bacteria > Pseudomonadati > Pseudomonadota > Gammaproteobacteria > Vibrionales > Vibrionaceae > Vibrio > Vibrio penaeicida. The sequence goes on from NZ_AP025145.1 coordinate 1,483,356, forward strand.
ACATTCTTGATGCCACCTCTCACAGGGTGGTGCTTCATTTATCTAACGATATTCAACTCTGGTTCAACGCAATTAGCGAGAACAAGAGAACGGCATAGAAAATAACAAACTTAAAAGGATTTATGACAGCCTATATATTTCGAAGGTTATTGCTGGTAATCCCAACATTGTGGGCCATCATTACGATCAATTTCTTTGTCATCCAGATTGCGCCTGGTGGTCCTGTTGAACAAGCTCTGGCTCAAATTGAGGGGCTGGAATCTGGCGTGATGGAGCGCTTTACTGGCGGCGGTCAAGAAATAGCCCAAAGTGCACCAGCGGATGACGCATCCGGAAATTATCGCGGTTCACGTGGGTTAGATCCTGAAGTGGTTGAAGAAATCCGAAAACAGTTTGGGTTCGATAAGCCATTGCACGAACGCTATTTCACTATGCTTTACAACTACGCCACATTCAACTTTGGTGAGAGCCTTTTCAAAGGCGGCAATGTCATCGACCTTATTGTAGAACGGCTTCCCGTCTCCATTTCCCTTGGGTTATGGAGCACCATTATCATTTACTTTATCTCCATTCCGTTGGGTATTCTAAAAGCCATTCATCATGGTTCGCGCTTTGATATTTGGAGTAGCGCCCTAGTTATTATCGGCTACGCCATCCCAGGATTTTTGTTTGCCATCATGCTCATCATTCTGTTCGCCAGTGGTAACTACTTCAGTTGGTTCCCACTCAGAGGTTTGGTTTCTTCGAATTTTGATCAACTGACGTGGTATCAACAAATCATTGATTATTTCTGGCATCTAGCGCTTCCGACACTTGCCATGGTAATTGGTGGATTCGCGACGCTCAGTATGCTCACCAAAAACTCGTTCTTAGACGAAATCAACAAACAATATGTGGTTACCGCTCGGGCAAAAGGGCTGGATGAGCAAAGCATTTTGTATAAACACGTTTTTCGTAATGCCATGCTGATCATAATCGCTGGCTTTCCTAGCGCCTTCATCAGCATCTTTTTTACAGGCTCAATGCTAATCGAAGTCATGTTTTCACTGGAAGGTGTTGGGCTGCTTGGCTTTGAATCAACCATTCAACGTGATTACCCTGTCGTATTCAGTACCTTGTACATCATGACGCTATTAGGGCTGATCTTAGCGATTATCTCCGACCTTACCTACTCTTGGGTCGATCCAAGAATCGATTTTGAAGGGAGGTAAACATGAGCCCACTATTCGAAATACGATGGCAGCGATTCAAGGCAAATAAACGAGGTTACGTGTCTCTATGGCTATTTAGTTTGCTGTTTTTCGTGAGTTTATTTGCCGAACTTATCGCCAATGACAAACCGCTGTTCATCAGTTTTGATAATCAATGGTACTACCCCGTCGCCATTCAGTACGCAGAAACCGACTTTGGTGGTGAGTTTGAAGCAGAAGCTGACTATACCGACCCTTATGTGACCGATCTCATCGAAGAAAAGGGTTACATCATTTGGCCACTGATACGCTTTCACTATGACACGATCAATTTTGACCTAACGCAGCCTGCACCTTCGCCACCAGACGACGTGAATTGGCTAGGCACTGATGATAAAGGCAGAGATGTGCTCTCCAGAATTATCTATGGCTTTCGGATCTCTGTTTTGTTCGGATTCGCTTTAACCATCGTCTCCAGCGTCATAGGAGTAGTGATTGGGGCATCTCAAGGTTATTACGGTGGAAAGTTAGACTTATTTGGTCAGCGATTCATTGAAGTTTGGTCTAATATGCCGACGCTCTTTCTGCTCATTATCTTATCAAGCTTTGTAGAACCCAATTTCTGGTGGCTACTCGGCATAATGGTGTTATTCAGTTGGATGGGTTTGGTCGGAGTGGTACGAGCTGAATTCCTTCGTGGTCGAAATTTTGATTACGTTAAAGCGGCACACGCGCTTGGAGTCAGTGACCGCAGAATCATTCTTCGACATATGTTGCCTAACGCCATGGTTGCCACGCTTACCATGATGCCATTCATTCTATCAGGCTCTGTTACCACCCTTACCTCGCTGGATTTCTTGGGCTTTGGATTACCCGTTGGCTCCCCTTCCCTTGGTGAATTACTGGCGCAAGGAAAAGCAAACCTTCAAGCGCCTTGGCTAGGTTTTTCAGCGTTTGTCATATTGTCTATTATGTTGAGCTTACTCGTGTTTGTTGGGGAAGCTGTACGTGATGCATTCGATCCACATCAACAGAGGTAAACATGTCTGAGAGCGTATTGAAGATTCGTAATCTATCCGTTGGGTTCGGACGCAAAAATGATGTGGATGTCATCACGCACGGAGTGAACCTCTCTATTCAAGCAGGCGAAACGCTCGCTTTGGTCGGCGAAAGTGGTTCGGGGAAGTCGGTCACTGCTAACGCCATTTTGAGATTGCTACCAAAAGGAAGCACGCAATACCTATCTGGCAGTATCTTATTTGACGACAAAGATCTCCTTACCTGCAGCGAAAGGCATCTTCGCGGTATACGTGGCGGAAGAATTGGAATGATTTTTCAGGAACCCATGGTATCGCTCAACCCTCTTCACAAAGTCGGACGCCAATTGGTCGAGACGGTAGAAATTCATAGAGGGCTTAGAACAAATCAAGCGCGAGAACTCGCACTTAAATGGCTAAACAAAGTCGGCATACGTAACCCAGAAATTAAGATAGATGCCTATCCTCACGAGCTATCTGGCGGGGAACGTCAGCGTGTAATGATTGCATTAGCACTCATCAATGAACCCGAATTGCTAATAGCAGACGAGCCGACTACGGCACTGGATGTATCTGTTCAAGCCCAAATACTGGAATTGCTCAAATCTTTGCAAGACGAGCTAGGAATGGCAATGCTGTTCATCACTCACGATTTAAGTATCGTAAGGCAAATCGCCGATAACGTTGCTGTGATGCAACATGGCAACCTTGTAGAGGTGGGCGCAACCAAGGAGATATTTGTTCATCCTGAACATGTCTATACCCAGCAGCTCATCGAGTCCGATCCCAAAGGCTCTCCAGTAAGTGCTGACGTAAACGCCGAGGTGTTAGTCCACGCTGAAAATTTAAGAGTTTGGTTTCCTATTACAGGAGGAATTCTCAAACGCGTCGTATCTCATATCAAAGCTGTCACAGACGTCAATTTCAGTTTGCGAAAAGGGCAAACGGTAGGACTAGTCGGTGAAAGCGGTTCGGGAAAGTCCACCACAGGTATGGCGATTCTTAGACTCTTAAACAGCGAAGGGATAATTCAATATGATGGTGAATCAATAGAAAGCTTCGGGCGAAAACAAATGCTTCCGCTGCGAAAAAAAATGCAGGTGGTATTTCAAGACCCATTTTCCGCACTCAACCCGAGAATGTCCGTCGCTCAAATCATTGGTGAAGGGCTGAAAGTTCATCAAGACCTATCTGAATCAGAGATGGATAAGCAAATCTGTGAAACGATGGAAGAAGTAGGATTAGATTCAGCAACTCGTCACCGTTACCCAAACGAGTTTTCTGGTGGGCAAAGGCAGCGTATCGCCATTGCGAGGGCAATCATTCTTAAACCTAAGTTTATTCTATTGGATGAACCGACTTCATCGCTAGACAGAACCGTTCAAGCTCAAGTACTCGACCTCTTAAAATCACTTCAGCAAAAGTACGAACTGACTTATCTTTTTATCAGCCACGACTTAAATGTTGTCAAATCACTTTGCCACTACACTTTGGTGCTTAAGGATGGTCAAGTGGTAGAGCAAGGTGTAACAGAAGACTTGTTCCATTCACCCCAGCAAGACTACACTCGCCAATTGGTAAGCTTGTCTGATTTATAGCGGTAAGGTAGCAGTCATTCTACAGGTCATACTGATACCCACGGCTTTCAAACCAGTCCCCTAGAAAATTAAGCAAGGTTCTTACTTTGGTGTTAATTTGAATATCTTGATGCACAACCAAGTGACAGGGTAACTCGGAGATGGGAAGCGCTTCCAATACTTGAACCAGTTCACTGGATGTTTTCGCCAACCCTTTATGCGTCGCGACAATTCCCGCCCCTTGATTCAACAACGCCCAGTGCTGTAATAAACTGTCCGTGCGATAGCAAAAATCGTTAAGTTTTAATTCCACGCCATGCTGGCGAGCTTCATCAATAAAGCTTGTCATTCTATCGAAACCAACCAAACGATGCTTTGCAAGATCGACTATACCCATTGGCAAACCATGCCGTTCAATGTAGGCGCTATGTGCATAGAAACCAAGTGGAATGGATGGGAGCCTTCTAGAAACCAAATCTTGTTGTCGATGGTTAAACATTCTCACCGCAATATCTGCGTCTCTTTTTGACAAGTTTGTCGCTTCATTGGATATCACGACTTCAAACTCTATCTCTGGATGTGATTCATGAAAGGCTACCAGCGCTTTAGGGAGTAGAAAGTGCCCAAAAAGCTCATTCACGCTGATACGAATCGCGCCCTTGAGTACACCACTATTTCCTTGCGCTGAGCGTAAAAACTGATCGGCAGATTCAGACATACGCTTCGCCGATGCCAAAAGAGCAACACCATTCTCGGTTAATTCGAGTCCTTGAGTAGAACGTTCAAATAACGCGTAACCGAGTTCCTTTTCAAGACGCTGTATCTGACGAGTGAGCGTAGGCTGCGATAAAGACAAAGCTTCTGCAGCTTTTGATAGGCTCCCCTGCTCTGCAACGACCAAAAAATGGCGAACCCATTGCCAGTTGATATTCATTTATGAATAGCACCTATAAGTTTCTTTCGATTCAAAATTCAAATAACTATAGCAATAATCGCATCATTGATCAGAACTTCAATAAGGGAAACGGTATGGCTACGTCAAATATCAGCAAAAATTTGGCTCAAGTGAAAAGGAAAAGTGATGAGAAAAGTGCACTTATTTTAGGAATTACCGGCGGATTTGGTCGCTATGTGGCGCTAGCGCTTAAAGAAAAAGGCTGGAAAGTTACAGGCGTGACTCGCTCTTTGTCTAAGCTGGATCCTGAACTAAAACAATTCGACATTTTAGAGGGCGATGCGACAAACGAACGCTACCTTTCAGAAATAGCCAAGAACCATCAGGTACTGGTATATGGCTTGAATCCGGAATACCACCTTTGGAAAACTTACGCACAAGCCTGGCTTAAAACCACTCTCAACGTTGCCAAGTCTAATGACATGGAAGTCATCTTTCCTGCAAACGTGTACAACTATAATCCCACTCAATATTCAGAGGTCTCCGAGCAATCTCCAAACGATCCAATATCGCAGAAAGGTAAGATCAGGGTAGACATGGAGAATCAAATCCGCGTCTTTTGTCAATCAGGTGGCTCTGCGCTTATCATTCGAGCAGGAGACTTTATTGGTCAGTACGCTCCCAGTGCGTGGTTCAATTTTCTGGTTAACATGAAACCCAATAAAACCGTACTGCAATTACCTAGTGATAAGAAAATTAAGCACACATGGGCTTACTTACCTGATTTAAGCGTAGTGGTGAGTGATTTGCTTGAGCATCGCCTATCCGGAGAGGAAACGTACCACTATGCAGGGTTGAATGTCAGCTTTGAAGACATTGAAAACAGCCTTTTGAGAATACGCGGATTACCCGTGTCGACGAAGTCTTTCCCTTGGTGGTCTTTGGCTATTATTGGTCTGTTTTCACCTAAAATGAAGGCGGTAAGGGAAATGAGGTACTTATGGCAACACCCTCTGAAACTGACTGACGAAAAGCTTCAACTCATGTTGAATAAAGACGTTAAGTGCAGCTCTCTTGACGAAGTGATCGAAGAGATGACGAAGAATTACTAAACTGTTGAAAAGAGGTTCAAATTAAAAGCAAAAAGGCAAACCTATTTGGTTTGCCTGTTTGATTCATTCTTAGCTTTTATGGAGTCGAAAAAGCCTGGGAATTTTTTGCGGATTCTAATTTGCTCTGCTGCCATATGCTTTAGGCTAGGACCTTCGTTCAGTTTAATCACGAGCTCGGTCCCGTCTAAACGCAAAACTTCTCCAATGACGTCAAAAGACTCGCCGCCACTCAATATCAAGGTTCCCTTTATTTCCATCCTCTTTTTCACATCAACTTCGGATGAAAATAGTAACCGCAGCCCCTTTTCAGATATCTCGGTTACTGGGAACTGTTTATTCCAAGCTTTGATTCTTGGTCGTTCCGACTTCGGATACCTTAAGCGGTAATATTGTCTGGATTGTTTAGAAATACTGTGTCCCATCTATGCTTTTTCTGTATTTTAAATACTTACAGTAAGTAGCTTAACAGATTCCTAAATCGAGTTCTTCTTTATCACTCAGCTCATTATTTCTGAGCGACACCCATCAATACTGGCAACGATCCTTTGTCAGAATCTACGTGGAAAGGTGTATCAATAGTAACGCTACTGAACTTCGCTTTCGTCAACGCTTTCTTAGCTTGACTCTGCGTTAAGCCATAGCTTTCACTGTCGCTATCCACTAACCAGTCCCAATGAATAAACAAACCACCGTCATTGAGCAACGAATGAATTATCTTTGCCGATTCTTCGAAGTCATCCAAAAACCCACATACAGAAGAAGCCACAACGATATCAAACTGACCACGGAACGCTGGGTGATAAGCCACTAAACCACGAGTAAGCTCATCAACAACAGGTTCTACGTTCAACAATTCTTTCGCATCCAATTGCTCGATCATCTTCTCAGACGAATCCAAAGCGACGATTTCTTTAGCCAAAGGTGAAAGCTTTTGAGTGAGCAACCCTGTGCCACAACCAAAATCCAGTACTTTCAATCCTTCTAGGCTTACTCTTTCTTCGAGCTGTTCGAATGCTTTTTGCGCATAATTCGCAGTTGCCGCATCTTGCTCCCAGTTCTCTGCGTATTCATCCCATTCGTTGGACATGGTATTTTCCCCAAAATGTTTACAAGCTTATACCCAAAAATCCTGTTTAAAGACGACACTGCCAATGTTTTTAGCAAGATACTTGGGTATAAGGGACGTATAGACTAAACCAAAGCTAGCCTAGATACACACTCACCGATACAAAAGTTCACCAAATCGGGCGTTAAGTCTAATTTGTATCAACAAGCAGTTGAGATTATTTTTCTACTTCGTTTCGAATTCGGTTAAAAAGAAGACTCAATTGCAATATTTTAACCGAAATGTCATCTAAATTAGCGCCAACCAATTTCGTTTTAGAAAACTTTGGGGGGAGGATTTGAGAATAATGAAGCTTGTTGACTTTCATAAGGATGCATATGACAACAGATGGAACGATAAGAAATCACAAAATTTTCAGAACAAATAACGGTAACCCAAATATCAAATAGCGAACTTTATTGGAATCAGCACGTGATACCCAAGCTACATCACTTTTCTCAAACTTTAAGTTGTATAAAATACCCGCAATTGTGCATTGTTTAAATCCTTAATTGATTGTCGGAGTTACCTAACTTTTTCTTTCCTTTCCTGATTTCGACCAATTGTTTCTCGATTTAAACACCTGTGACAAAAACGACATAAAATAACCATAAGATGTGCTTTATCAGACCAATCCAACGCCTTGGGTCTAGGGTTGGTTGCAAACAAGCCATCTTTGAGTCTCAAGGAGTCGAGTAAGTGATGAGTGTTTTTTTACGCCTGTTGATTGTTTTTTTTGCTTTATTTTCTTTTCCAAGTTTTGCCGCCGAATCTTCCACCAGCTATACCTCTTCTGGTGTAGGCTATGCTGCGTTGATTATTTTTGGGTTTGCTTATTGCCTTGTCATGGCAGAAGAGTACCTGCAGCTTCGTAAGTCTAAGCCCGTACTTTTAGCAGCAGGTTTAATATGGATTATTATTGGGTTTGCGTTTCAAGCAGACGGTCAGATAGAAACCGCTAAGCATGCCCTCGAACATAACTTGCTGGAATACGCGCAATTGCTGCTTTTCTTACTTGTTGCGATGACCTACATCAGCGCGATGGAAGAACGAAGACTGTTTGATGCGCTGCAAGCATGGATGGTGAACAAAGGGTTCAATCTGCGAACGCTTTTCTGGATCACCGGCATACTCTCTTTCTTTATCTCCCCTATTGCAGATAACTTAACCACCGCGCTTCTAATGTGTGCTGTTGTCATGAAAGTTGGCGGGAACAATACACGCTTTATCAATCTCGCTTGTATTAACATCGTTGTTGCCGCAAATGCGGGGGGCGCATTCAGCCCATTTGGCGACATCACAACCTTAATGGTTTGGCAGGCTGGGCTCGTTTCTTTCAGCCAATTCCTAACCTTGTTTATTCCTTCGGTCGCGAACTACGTTGTTCCTGCGGTTATTATGGCTTTCTTTATTCCGAAAGAGCAGCCAGACGCCATTAAAGAAGTGGTGGAACTTAAACGCGGAGCAAGACGCATTGTTGTGTTGTTTTTGCTTACCATTGCTACGGCTGTCGCATTCCACGGCTTCCTACACTTCCCTCCCGTCATTGGGATGATGATGGGTTTAGCCTATTTGCAATTCTTTGGATTTTTCCTTCGAAAAACATTGCCGATGTCCTTGGCGAAAAAACGCGCCAAAGCTCAAGCCTCACACGATGAAGAAGCGCTGCGCCGGTTAGGTTCTGTTGTGCCGTTTGACGTGTTCCGACGTGTATCGCATGCCGAGTGGGACACACTTCTATTCTTCTACGGTGTTGTTATGTGTGTAGGTGGTTTAAGCCTAATCGGTTACCTTGGCATGGTCTCTGAAATTATGTACACACAATGGGATCCGGTATGGGCAAACATTATGGTAGGAATACTTTCTGCCATCGTAGATAACATTCCTGTTATGTTCGCCGTACTTACCATGCAACCGGAAATGACACTCGGCAACTGGCTGCTTGTTACGTTAACTGCGGGTGTCGGCGGAAGCTTGCTTTCTATTGGTAGTGCTGCTGGCGTGGCACTAATGGGTGCTGCACACGGAAAATACACCTTCTTTGGACACCTAAAATGGGCGCCTGTCATCAGTTTGGGCTACATGGTGAGTATTGTTCTGCATCTTATGATCAACGGCTCGCTGTTCTAGTCTGGCTAAGTGTTCTAGTTAAGAACTTTGGTTCAGCGATTTAGAACAGCTGAATGGTCGAGTATAACGGCACGTATTGGATAGGTGGCAACCTGTTTGCCACCTTTCAATTAAAGAATCATGTAAACGATTTACATTATTTTTTTGGCTCTATTTTAATGAATTACATTTTCAGCAATGAAAAGTGATGTTAAAGAATGTCTTTTGTTTCCATCATTAGTTACATTACCCACTCTCTTTCTATTCGGGCTCAGTAAATGGCAACTATCAAAGACGTCGCGAAAGCAGCTGGTGTATCTGTCGCCACGGTATCACGTGTGATCAATCGCTCACCGAAGGCGAGTACCAAAGCTATTGAATCGGTAAATATTGCCATGGCTCAGTTGGGATATCGACCAAACGCAAATGCCCGCGCTTTGGTTAGCCAATCCACCAATACCATGGGCGTACTAGTAAGTGATGTATCCGATCCTTTCTTTGGCACACTCATTAAAGCAGTAGATGATGTTGCTCATACACAAGGAAAACATTTGCTCATTGGCAATGGTTACCATAATGCTGATGAAGAAAGGGAAGCCATCGAATTGCTGGTAAACAGCCGCTGCGAAAGCCTTGTGATTCACTCGAAAGGCCTAACCGACAAAGAATTATTAAGCTACACCAAAGAAGTTCGTGGGATGGTTCTGATCAACCGACAAATCCCTGAAATATCGCACCGTTGCATTGCCTTAGACAATTACAAAGGTGCTTATCTCGCTACTGAGTATTTGATTCGACACGGGCATATTAACATTGCTTGTATTTCATCTTCTCATCACATTGAAGATGTCGATGCTCGAATTGCGGGCTATCTTGCCGCTTTAAACGATCACAACATCAAACTTTCTGATAAATACATTGTGCATTGCAACCCCGATAGTGAAGGCGGTGAAGAGGCGATGACGCACCTGCTCACTCAGTCCTTACCCATTACAGCCGTATTTGCGTATAACGATTATATGGCGGCAGGCGCTATGTCTATTTTGGATGAAAATGGACTCGATGTACCCGAAAATGTATCGGTGATCGGGTTTGATGACGGCCCCATTGCTCGTTACTTAACACCGAAGTTAACCACTATTCGCTACCCTATCCAGATGATGGCAGAACAAGCCGCACGATTGTCGCTTGATTTGGCTAACGGAGAAACCGTACATACCGAACCTGTCATGTTATCCCCCACTCTAGTGAGAAGAAACTCTGTTGATAAAGTTCGCAGTTGATAACCGACACAGTTAATAAATTGCGTAGTTAACAAAGATCTTAGTTAACAAAGCTCTTAGTTGATCAGTTCGCTGGCACTCGAAATCAACGCGTTTCATTGTCGTCTAAGGCATTGAGCTAACAGAAAAACGTCTGCTCCATTTACGCTTTTACGCTTGTATCCTGTTCATATTCACATTTCTATCTATAAAATGGTACTCATCGCCTCACTTATTTGATTAAATCTTAATCACCACATACGCTTAAAAGTGATGTTTTTTCCAGATTGAGAGTAAGGTTAATCTAAATAGGGAGATTGTATGACCAAGCAATCAAAGAGCTCAAATGTAGAAGTTGAGCCTAAGAAAAATGATTCCGAGCAATTAGCGCAAATTCAACACCTTCTATTTGGTGAACGAGCCGAATACATTGAAACCGCTATTGAGGATCTTTCTGAGCGAACAAATCAAACCTTTATACAGATAGAGAAAAAATTGGATGCCATTAATCTGCAAATATCCAAGCTGGCAGACTCTTTAGAAGGGCTCGCTCAAACAAGCCAACAAAGCAACAGCAGCCTCGAGATGCACTTTACTCAGGAAGTGGGAGAACTATCTCAACAGCTTCATGATAAACACGAAGAAGCCCTCAATAAAATTGACAGTGTTTCGGAAGACCTGAAAAACAACAAAGCGGATAGAAAAACATTAGCGACACTGCTTTCTACCATGGCCGAAGATCTCGATGGGAATTAAATGATCAATCGGGACAATTCGAAAATTGAGGAACTTCGTTCCTTAGTGCTTGGAGAGCAATACGAAAACGCTCTTAATGATTACATCGATAAAAATGACGAAACCGGTCGCGTGGCGGACGTCATCGTAGAAGCTATTAAGCAAAGAAATCAAAAAGATAACAAGGTCACTGAAGAACTTTCTCCCATCATCGACAGCGCTATCGAAGTTTCCATTAACAACAACACGCAACGCTTCGCGGATATTCTTTACCCAGTCATCGGTGCCGCTGTGCGGAAATCGGTCAGCGCCACTTTCAACCAACTGGTTAACTCTCTCAATCAAGTTTTAACCCAAAACTTCAGTTTAAAATCCATCAAATGGCGCTATCAAGCATGGCGACAAGGCATCAGTTACGCCCAATTCCTCTTAATGAAAACGTCTGTCTTTCAGGTTGAACAGGTGCTTTTGATCCACAGGGAAACGGGGCTTCTACTGAATTCAGTCGCAAATGAAGGAACGGAAACCAGCGATCCAGAACTTGTTTCCAGTATGCTCACGGCCATTACTGATTTTGTATCCGACTCCTTTAGTAGCGACAGTAATGACACATTAGAAGGTGTTAGGCTTGGCGACTTACTGCTCAAGATTGAGGTCGCTCCTCATGTCATATTGGCAGCTGCCGTTAGAGGGATCCCAAATCAGCTGGTCGACACCACTATTTCCACCACTGTCGAAAAAATCGAGCAAGATTTCTCCGACACGCTAGTGCACTTCAGTGGCGACAATGAAGAGTTTGCCTCTTCGGCTCCTCTGTTAGAAAGCTGCTTACTTAAAAACACACTCGAAGATAACGCAAAAGAGCGCTTTCCATGGCGGCTATTTGCAGTGTTGCTGGTTTTCATTGTGGTCGGGTTATACAAACTATTTGTTCATATTAACGTCAGCAACGAACATGACATCACTCGTCAAGTCTTTGAGTATGAACCTAATTATTTGATTGTCGAATCCATTATTCAGGACGAAAACATCGCCCTTTCTGTACTTCGTAAACCAGGTTCACGAGCGCCGAGTGACATCTTAGAAAATATTAACTACCTTCACACAACCCAAGCGGTTGACGACAAAGTCGTTGATTTCAGTGAATCGGGTGAGTTACCTCAATACAATCTCACCATTATAGATGTGGTGAGGCATAACCTCATTTCCTCTTTAAGTGAGGGAGAATCTGCTCGTATTTGGCTATCTGATCGCACCGTTAATGTTTCTGGTGAATTAAAGCCAAATACATTGGAACAACTCAAACGCTACATAACAAAAATAGACGACAGCCTTACGCTGTCTGTCCAAGGTGTAACCCTACTTCCTTCAGAGCCTACAGCATCAGAGCAAATGGAAAGAGGATTTCTTCAACAGCAACTCACAAGTTTGATTGGTGATGGCGAAACCATCGCTTTAGATTTTGAGCAGGATAAGGTTTCGCTATCAGGTGAAGTTTACCCAGAGACACTAGACAAAATTCGTCGCTATTTAAGCCGCAAGGAGTTAAGCCTTGGTGTAGAAATGTCGGCTCTAACGACGCTTACAAAGTCACCCGATTTCCAAAAACAATATGACCAACTCTCTCTATTACTGAATCAAGTTCGGTTCCAATACGAGCTCAACGTGGTTACCCCAAAAAATGACAAATCAGAGATGGTAAGGTTTGTGAGCCAAGCAAAATCACTTATACAGCTCGGGGAAACACTTAATCCACCACTTACGCCTATATTTATAGTGACGGGGTATTCCGACGATATTGGTTCCAAAGAAAGAAACATTCAGCTAAGCAAACAAAGGGCGTCCAATGTTAAACAAATCATGGTGGATAATGGCATCAATGAAAACCACATTATTACCCTAAATATCAGCAATATAGAGTCAACGGAAAGTATCTCATCTGCATTAAGAAGAGTCACTATAGATGTGATAAACAAGGATTTGTGAGCATAAGAGGCCACACATGAAAGCAAAGAAGATCTGCATGATTGGCGCGTTTGCCGTAGGGAAAACCAGTTTAGTTCGGCGTTTTGTCGAAAGTATTTTCACTGAAAAGTATCACACGACAATTGGTGTGAAAATTTCGAAGAAATTTATCGATTCAACGCCAGAACCTGTACAACTGCTGGTTTGGGATATCGAAGGAAAAGACGTGTATACCAACATCAATGTTTCCTATTTGAGAGGAGCATCTGGCGCGATGTTGGTTGTCGATGGAACCCGCCCAGACAGTCTGGAAGTGGCCAACGAGCTAAGAACACTGATCAGTGACAACTGCAATGATATTCCGGTTGTATTGATGCTGAACAAATGCGATTTGGAAGACGATTGGGTTATCGGACCAGACAAAATAGCCACACTAGAACAAAAAGTCTCTACCTTGTTTAAATCCAGCGCAAAAGATGGAAAAAACGTTGATGAAGCGTTCCAAAGATTAGCCGAATTGATGCTGGAACGTGATTAAGCCGAGGACAACACCATGAACCACTTAGAAGCAGTATTGACGTCTTTAAATTATGTTGTCCTACTGCGAAACCAAGACAAGACCTTTACGTTATTGAACCCTTGCGCTAATTGGTTTAGTGAACTCTACTATGATCAAACCGAAACTAAGTTTGATGCTAACCTCATTGACCTATGCCTTGCTTTTCCCTTCATCGAAAATTTCATCATTGATGCCGACTCCGTTTGGTGCAAACCTGAATCAGAAGAATCCATCAGCTCTGGAGTCTGGACTGAATCTAATGCAGAAGGAGAAGAGATTCAACTGACTGCCATTGCTTCGAACAACAACAATTGCAATCTACTCATTATCGAAAATCGAACCGAGCATTTCAAAGTAGAGCAAGACATGATGCAAAAGGCTCGGGACATTGCATTACTTAATGAAAAACTGGTGACAGAACTTAATCATAGACAGCGAAACCTTCAATCGGACATTGCCCAATTATTTGATGAAAATGCCAGTATGAAAATCATCGGTGATGCGATCAAATCTGAGCCCGCGGCCGTGATCATTTTCAACTCCAAGAGCAAAGTGCTAAACATCAATAATGAGTTTAAAAAGCTTTTCCAAATAGAGGATATCGCCAGCTCTCAGCCTTTGGCACTGCTTGAAAGATGGTGTGGAGAGGCAGAGCCCATTTATCCGGAAATGAATCGTGTATTAACCGCAGGCTCTTATTGGGAAGGCGAGTTCTCCACTCGAACCATTAGAGAACAAAAACACTTTATTCGGCTGAATATTGCACCGATTAAAAACGAACGTCAGCAAGTGACACACTTTGTTTGTATCATCCACGATATTTCAAACCTTCGCCTAGATGAAAAGCATGACAGTACAAATTACACTGGTTTTGAATACACCACCCAACTGCCCAATCGGCGCTATTTTTGGCGGAAAATTCAAGAAAGGGATAAAGCATCTCGGAAAAACAAAACGACCTATTCCGTGTTGTATATCGACTTAGATTACTTTAAACGCATCAACGACAAATTTGGGTTTGAACAAGGAGACAATGTTCTAAAGCTCATTGGTTCGCGTATTTCGAGATGTGTAAAACAAAAAGACTTTGTTTCTCACCTTGGTGGTGATGAATTTACCATCATCGCGTTTGGTGCTGCCGAACAGCTTAAACCCATGTCGGACAGGCTCCGTAGGTCGATCAGCGAACCCGTATTGATCGACGAAACGTCCGTTAGTATTACAGCCAGTATCGGTATTGCCACCATCGAGGATTCAATCAGCCTTGTGGAAGTGGTAAAACATTCTGATTTAGCCATGTCGTCGGCGAAAGAGCTAGGAAGAAACCAATGCCGTATTTACACCGAACAGCTGGATCTCACGTTTTCTCTTAGGCTGCAACGTGAACATGATATTCATGATGCGATTAAAAACGATGACTTTCATTTGCTATACCAACCTAAAACGAATGTTAATGCCAGCGACGAATTTAACGTTGAGGCACTCGTGCGCTGGGAACACAACACAGAAGGCACGATTTACCCTAACGACTTCATACCCATTGCCGAAGATTCAGGTCAGATCATTCCTTTAGGTCGTTGGGTTCTAGAACAAGCCTGTAATGATGCCAAAACGCTGCTTGATAAAGGCATAAACATTCGAATGGCAGTGAATGTATCAACGAAACAGCTCAAGCACCCCGACTTCTTTAATCACGTAGTCAAGGCATTGGAGAAGAGTGGATTACCATCAGAAAACCTAGAGCTAGAAATAACAGAGAGTGGTTTGCTTGCAGATATAGACTCCATCCTTGATGTGCTGCATCAAATCCGACAACTCGGAGTCACCGTCGCGCTTGATGATTTCGGCACTGGCTTTTCTTCACTCAACTACTTACGCCAAATGCCCGTTGATTTTATTAAGATCGACAAAGAATTTGTTGACGAATTGCCAGCTAATAATCAAAGCATGCTGATCACTACATCTCTTATAGAACTCGCGCATAGCTTAAATCTTAAAGTGATCGCAGAAGGCGTTGAAACGCTAAAGCAACTCAAATGCCTCACCAATGTGAATTGCGACTACATTCAAGGCTACTACTTCTACAAGCCCCTTCCGTTTAAGCAACTGGAACTGGCTTACAAAACCGAAATGGATGAGAAGCGGATAGTAAAATCAAGCCCTTAGATTGTTAAGGGCGTATACTCAAACCCGTACAAACATTGGTTAATTGTTTGGGTTATCTTTGTATCTCTTTATTCGATCGCTCGTCGCATTTTTTCTATCTAATATGTAAACCATCAAGACAAACGCTTATATATCCAAATAATCTCATATTATTTATCGATAATTCCTATCGATACTCTTTCTAACATAAGAGGCGTAAATATGAATAAGTGGGTAAGTTTTCTTCTATTGTTTTGGGTATCCGCTGCCCAGTCATCAGACATGCTGCAATGGCCTGAAATAAAGCCTTTTACATTGACCTCGTCGGTACTAGGTGAAGAGCGAAACGTGTGGGTTTCACTTCCAAGCAGCTACAGTGAAAACCCTAACAAACACTACCCTGTGATCTACACGACCGATGGAAAATACTTACTAAAAAATCTACAAGGTGCCATGTGGGCGCTAACAACTCGTGCTGATGTACCCGACGCAATTTTAGTTGGTATCGAAAACCCAGGGCAGATCCGCGCGCGCGACTTAACGCCGACAGTAATGACTGGGGGCAACGTGCCTCCGAGCGTCGTTACTGGTCAAAGTAAGCATTTTGAACGATTTATTGTTGAAGAACTTGTTCCTTGGGTTAACCAAGAATATCGCACCGATGGATTTGACGTATTGGCTGGTCATTCTCTTGGTGGGCTTTTCGCACTTTCAAGCTTACTTTCTCCTGATGCACGAGCGATTTTTGAAGGCTACGTAGCAATAGATCCATCTTTATGGTGGGATGACCAAGTCATGGTAGAGCAGTTTACAGATGCCGCTGCAAATTTCCCTTCTAACCAACATATGGTCTACATTTCTGCTGCTTGGGAAGAGGACATTCCAGCCGACATTATGGAGCTGTACATACAACATATTGGTGGTATCGATTTGGTTTCTAAGATTATTTCTAAC